>NZ_JAAGPH010000295.1:0-3122 GCF_017104705.1 Burkholderia sp. Se-20373
GCGCTGGCCGGCGACGATGCACGTGCGCTGTGGCACGACCACTTCGGGATGACGCCGAACGAGGCGCACGACGCGGTGCGCACGCTCGCCGCTGCCGGTTTGCCGGTGGCCGGGCTGCACGTGTTCTCCGGCCCGCATTCGTTCATCCGCCAGGACGCGGCGCAGCCCGACACGCTCGTGCTGCCCGAACGGCTCGCGGCGCTCGCCCGCGATCTCGCGCCCGCCAACGGCGCGCCGCTCGCGTCGCTGAGCCTCGGCGGCGGCTTTGCCGACGATCACCCTGGCGACGCCGCGTTCGAACGCTATGCGACTGCACTCGCGCCGCTGGCCGGCCAGTACTCGCTCGCGCATGAATCGGGCCGCGCGATCTTCGCCGATGCGGGCGTGTTCGCGACGCGCGTGGTGGCGGTCAAGACGTGGCAGGACCGCACGATCGCCGTCTGCGACGGCGGGCTGTCGCATGCGTTCCTGCTCGCGCAGACCGAATCGGTGATGCGCCGGCTGGCCGCGCCGTCGCTCGTGCGCCGCAAGCCCGCGCCGCCGGAGCGTGGCGTGCCGACGATCTACGTCGGCAGCACCTGCAGCCGCGCGGACGTGATCGGCCGCGACGACACGGGCGCCCCGCCGCAGGTCGGCGACATCGCCGTGTTCGCGCGCTGCGGCGCGTATCACCGCACGTACTCGATGGCGCATTTCCTGTCCCACGAAGCCGCGCACGTGTACGTGCGGCCCGCCTAGACCCACCTGAGAGAGAAGCCGATCATGAACGCCCTGATCAGCGTCGCCGACCTGCTCGAACACGGCGCCGCACGCTGGCCGCAGCATCCCGCGTATGCCGACGGCGGCGGCACGATGACCTACGAACAGCTTGCACGCGCGGTCCGCCGCGCGGCCGCCGCGCTCGCGTCGCGCGGCGTGCGGCCCGGCGAGCGCGTCGCCATCTACGCGCCGAAACGCATCGAAACCGTGGTCGCGATGCTCGCGGCCAACGCGCTCGGCGCGATCTTCGTGCCGGTCAATCCGCAGTTGAAGGAAGCGCAGATCGAGCACATCGTCGCCGACAGCGGCGCGGCGCTGTTCATGACCGGCGCGCAGCGGTTGAAACGCCTGCCGGCGCTCGCCGCGCTCGTCGGCGCACGCGCGATGCTGATCGAGGAACTGGCCGACGCGATCCACGCGCGCGGCGCCGACACACCGGCACCGCTTCCCGCCGGCCGGCCGGTGGACGACGATCCCGCCGCGCTGCTCTACACGTCCGGCTCGACCGGCAAGCCGAAAGGCGTGGTCGTGTCGCATCGCAACCTCGTGTCGGGCGCATTCAGCGTCGCCGCGTACCAGGGGCTGGCCGACGACGACGTCGTGCTCGGCGTGCTGCCGCTCAGCTTCGACGCGGGCCTGAGCCAGCTCACGACCGCGCTGGCCGCCGGCGCGTGCTATGCGCCGCTCGACTTCCTGCAGCCGGCCGAAGTGCCGCGCCATTGCGACGCATTCGGCGTGACGTCGATCACCGGCGTGCCGCCGTTGTGGATGCAGCTCGTGTCCGCCGGCTGGAGCGACACGGCGCGCACGCGGATCCGCCGCTTCGCGAACACCGGCGGCCATCTCGCGACGCCATTGCTGCACCGCCTGCAAGCGGTGTTCACGAACGCCGCGCCGTACCTGATGTACGGGCTGACCGAAGCGTTCCGCTCGACCTACCTGCCCCCGGCCGACGTGGCATTGCGGCCGACGTCGATCGGCAAGGCGGTACCGAACGCCGAGATCCTCGTGCTGCGCGCGGACGGCAGCGAATGCGCGGCCGACGAACCCGGCGAACTCGTGCATCGCGGCGCATTCGTCACGCTCGGCTACTGGAACCGGCCCGAGCTGACCGCGCAGCGCTTTCGCCCGCTGCCGCGCCGGCACGGCGAGATCCCGCGCCCCGACGTCGCCGTGTGGTCCGGCGACATCGTGCGCCGCGATGTGGACGGCTACCTGTATTTCGTCGCGCGCGGCGACGACATGATCAAGACGTCCGGCTATCGCGTGAGCCCGACCGAAGTCGAGGACGTGCTGTTCGCGCTGCCCCACATCCGCGAGGCCGCGGTGTTCGGTGTGCCGCACGCATCGCTCGGCGAGGCGATCGCCGCGTGTGTCGTGTCGACGCTCGACGCCGACGCATGCCGCGCCGACATCGCGCGCGCTTGCCGCGACGCGTTGCCGACCTACATGAGCCCGCTCGTCGTCGAGCCGCTGCCGGCGTTGCCGCGCAACCCGAACGGCAAGATCGACCGCCCCGCGCTGAAAAACCAGTACCGCGACGCGTTCGCGCCCACGAACGAGGAGACCGCCGCATGACCCTGTCGACGCTCGATGAAACCTGCCTCGGCGCGCGCCGCATCGCCGAGCCCGGCACGCTGGCCCTGTCGGGCGGCGTCGTGGTGCTGCCGCCCGCGGTCGTGTTCAGCGCGATCCAGGCGCAGGAACGCCATCCCGGCTACCGGCACCTGCTGCTGCCGCAGGCGCGCTTCGCGCGGCCGCGCGGGCTGGGCGCGCTGACGCCCGACGAAGGCACGCGCCTCGCACCGGGCGGCCGGCCCACGCTGCGGGTCGCGCCGCCCGGGCGCAGCCTCGCCGATCTCGCCGCCGACGCGGCGCTCGACCTGCCCGACCAGCTCGGCTCCGGGCAGCTGGCCCGCACGACCCACGCGATCGTCGCGAGCTGCGCGCTCGACGACGGCATCGGCGACTCGGTCGTCGGACGCAAGCATCCGGGCCTGTACCGCGTGCACGCGGGGCCGACGCCGGAGAAGCTCGTCGACGAACTCGATCGCACGGTGACGCGCCTGCGCGACCAGCTCGGCTCCGGGCAGCTGGCCCGCACGACCCACGTGATCGTCGCGAGCTGCGCGCTCAACGAAGGCATCGGCGACTCGGTCGTCGGCCGCATGCAGTACGAGCTGGGCCTGCAGCGCGTGACGCCGTTCGCGCTCGGCCAGAACGGCACGCTCGGCTGGTATTCGGCGCTGATGCTGCTCGACGGGCTACTCGACGAAGGCGACCAGGCGCTCGTGATCCTCAGCGACAAGTGGCTCTACCCGTTCTTCCGCCAGTTCGGCGACCTGGAAGAACGGGTAGAGCCA
>NZ_JAAGPH010000296.1:0-3301 GCF_017104705.1 Burkholderia sp. Se-20373
CCGCCCCACGGCGCACGCGGCGGCGGGGCGCCGTGTGGTGGTCGGGCGCGGCATTCGCGGGCGTGGGCCTGGCCGGCGCGCTCGCAGGTGCGGTGGCCGTGTCGATGCTGATGCTCGGCGGCGTGCCGACGTCGCAGCATGAACCGGGCTATCTGACGACGACGTTCGGTGGGCCGAGCGTGGACTGGAGTGATGAATGACTGAACGTGGCTGGAAATTCGTCCTCGTCGGCTCGGTCGTGCTGAACGTATTCATGCTCGGCGCGATCGGCGGCGGTGCGTATCAGTGGTTTTCGACGCATCGTGACCTGCGGGCCGCGGGCGCCTCGGCGTCGCACACCGCATTGCGTTTCGCCGCGGACGAATTGCCGGATACGCGCCAGCAGGAATTCGCGGCGGCACTGAAGGCGGCGCGCAAGGACGGCCGCGATTTCGCGCGGGAAGGGCGCGACGACCGGATCACCGTGCTGGACCTGTTGGCCGCGCCGCAACTCGATCGCACGGCGATCGACGCGGCGCTCGACCGCACGCGTGCGGCCGATACGGCGCTGCGTGCGCAGGTCGAGCGCAGCGTCGTCGATTTCGCCGCGACGCTGACGCCGGACGAGCGCGCGAAGTTCGTCGACGGGTTGCGGCGCAGCGGGAACTGGCGGCTGCCGGCGAAGTGGCAGAAGAAGCAGGGCGACGCGGCGAGCAAGTAAGCCAACGCCGCGCGGGCAACGTGCGGTGGCGTGCGTTTTCAGGGATGCGCAACGCGTACACGCGCGGAAGATTGGTCGGCAATGCTTGCGGGCCGCGCTTCGGCAAAGGATCGCAAGCGGCCACCGCGACTCCGCTGCGCGGCACGCACGTTCAGCGTGCCTGCATCCACGCGGAGATCGCGTCGACCACACCGCTCTCCAGGCCATTGAAGCCGTGATAGGCAAACGCTTCGCACGGATCGCCCCGGGACGCGCCGCCCGACACGATCATCAGCTCGGCCTTCGGAGACTGCTCCAGCTTCTTCAGCAGCGTATTCGTTTCGGATACCGGACAATGTTTGCAGCCGTCATTCTGGTGGTGAACGATGAGCACCGGAATCGTGAGACTGGCAAGGTTCATGTCCGTGACCGCGGTCCCGCCTCGCTCCTCGCGGAGGATCGTGGACGTCAGCACGAGACCGTCGGGCCCGCCGCCGCCGGCCAGCGCAACCGCAATGGACGCGGCGGACTGGGTGCCGCGGCTCGTCCCGACCAGCCAGACCGGTACATGGAGTTGCTCCTTCAACCACGCGATCACGGCGCGTGCATCGTCGGCGTGTTCCTTCGACAGCCGAAAGCCATTGAGGTAGGGCGCGGATTGCCGGTCGCTCGGTGCATCGATGACCGCGACAGCGATGCCGTCATTCACGAACAACTGCCGGGTGCGGACGAGAAAGTTGCCTGCGCCCCATCCAAACCGGCCGGACGGTTCCAGTTGCAGCCCGCCATGGCCGCCGGCATAGAGAATGGCCGCGGCCTTCGGCGCGTCCGGCGCGATGAAGAGAAACCGTTGCGTCACGCCGGGGCGCGTCGGAATGTCGACGACCTTCGGCGGGTTTTGCGCATGGGCCGGGTAGCCGGGCAGCGTCAGCGCGACGGCAAGCAGCCACGCACGAGACCAGCGTGAGCGCGGACGCATCGCACCGACGCAACGAAACCGCGCACGCAAGCTGACGGGAAAAGTGGGCATCGTAGTGGTCGCTGGGTCGGGACGGCAAAACGCCGTGACGCGGGGGCGATACCTTTCATTGAGTCTAGGCGGCTTTGCGGGAACGGCAAGCGTCCGGGTGGGGCGGCCGGCGAGCCTTCCGGTGAGATCGAGGGCGGTCAGGCAAGTGAAAGCCCGCCAATCGAATGTCGAAACAGGCCCGTCCTTCGCAGGGACGCGGGGTCCCGATACGGCGGCTGAACGATCTACCGATTCGCGACTTTGATCAGCCGAATCCGCAACCGGCATTCGAGCGGCAACACGCACGCATTCAAAGCCGCGCGACGCACCGGAAATATTCGTATTCCTAGCGACGGATTTCCCGCCGGCCAACGTTAAACACGGGTACGCATCGCGAGAGCCCTGTCATGGACCACCCGAACGACATCACACCGGCCGCCATCGCGCTGAACCGTTTCGGTCTCGGCGCGCGGGCCGACGAAGCGCCGCCGGCGGACCCGAAGGCGGCGCTCGTCGCGCAGTTCGACCGTTACGACGCGCGACCGGCCGCATGGGCCGGCGAGCCCGACGCGGTTGCGCTCGCGACACGCTTCGCGAACGCGCGCAATGCGATGCCGGCCAACGATCCGGCGACGAAGCGCGCGACCGAGCAGTCGATCCGGCGCGACGGCTACGACACGTATCGCAGCGCCGTCGTCGCGCGGATGAACAGTGCACTGAATACCCCCGCGCCGTTCGTCGAGCGTCTCGTGCATTTCTGGGCGAACCATTTCGCGGTATCGGTCGACAAGGGGCCGGTGGCGGCCTATGCGGGTGCGTTCGAACGCGACGCGATCCGCCCGCACGTGCTCGGCCGTTTCGAGGACATGCTGGTCGCCGTCGAGCAGCATCCCGCGATGCAGCTCTTCCTCGACCAGGCGCGCTCGGTCGGCCCCGACAGCCCGGCCGCGCTGCGTGCCGAGGCACGCAATCCGTCGGCCAAGCGCGGGCTCAACGAGAATCTCGCGCGCGAAATCATGGAACTGCACACGCTCGGCGTACGCACGGGATACACGCAGGCCGACGTGACGGAATTCGCACGCGCGCTGACCGGCTGGAGCCTCGCCGGCGGGCGCGGCCCGCAGCCCGGCGATGCGGCGCCCGGCGCGTTCGTGTTTCGCCCGAAACTGCACGAGCCCGGCATGCGTACCGTGATGGGCCGCAGCTACGACCAGCCCGGCGAAGCGCAGGCGCGCGCGATCCTGCACGACCTCGCGCATTCGGAGGCGACCGGCCGGCATGTCGCGTTCCAGCTGGCCCGTCATTTCGTCGCCGACAATCCGCCGCCCGCGCTGACCGACCGGCTGGCGCGCGCGTTCGATGCGAGCGGCGGCGATTTGCCGACCGTCTATCGCGCGCTCGTCGATTCGACGGATGCGTGGTCGCCGGTCAACCGCAAGTTCAAGACGCCGTGGGAGTGGGCCGTGTCGTCGCTGCGCGGGCTCGGCTGGCGCGACACCGGCGACCTGAAGGCCGCGCCGCTGCTCGCGCAGCTCGGCCAGCCGGTGTGGCGGCCCGGCTCGCCGGCCGGTTACGACGACGTTGCCGCGAGCTGGGCCGCGCCCGATGCGCTC
>NZ_JAAGPH010000297.1:0-3177 GCF_017104705.1 Burkholderia sp. Se-20373
GAGACAGACTCGTTATAGGGTCAAGCGAACAAGTGCATGTGGTGGATGCCTTGGCGATCACAGGCGATGAAGGACGCGGTAGCCTGCGAAAAGCTACGGGGAGCTGGCAAACAAGCTTTGATCCGTAGATGTCCGAATGGGGAAACCCACTCCTTTTGGAGTATCCATGGCTGAATACATAGGCCATGTGAAGCGAACGCGGTGAACTGAAACATCTAAGTAACCGCAGGAAAAGAAATCAACCGAGATTCCCAAAGTAGTGGCGAGCGAAATGGGATGAGCCTTGCACTCTTTATTTGTATTGTTAGCCGAACGCTCTGGAAAGTGCGGCCATAGCAGGTGATAGCCCTGTAGGCGAAAACAGTATGAAAGAACTAGGTGTGCGACAAGTAGGGCGGGACACGTGAAATCCTGTCTGAAGATGGGGGGACCATCCTCCAAGGCTAAATACTCGTGATCGACCGATAGTGAACCAGTACCGTGAGGGAAAGGCGAAAAGAACCCCGGGAGGGGAGTGAAATAGATCCTGAAACCGCATGCATACAAACAGTCGGAGCCTCGAAAGGGGTGACGGCGTACCTTTTGTATAATGGGTCAGCGACTTACGTTCAGTAGCAAGCTTAACCGTATAGGGCAGGCGTAGCGAAAGCGAGTCCGAATAGGGCGTTCAGTTGCTGGGCGTAGACCCGAAACCAAGTGATCTATCCATGGCCAGGATGAAGGTGCGGTAACACGTACTGGAGGTCCGAACCCACTAACGTTGAAAAGTTAGGGGATGAGCTGTGGATAGGGGTGAAAGGCTAAACAAACTTGGAAATAGCTGGTTCTCTCCGAAAACTATTTAGGTAGTGCCTCGTGTCTCACCTTCGGGGGTAGAGCACTGTCATGGTTGGGGGGTCTATTGCAGATTACCCCGCCATAGCAAACTCCGAATACCGAAGAGTGCAATCACGGGAGACAGACATCGGGTGCTAACGTCCGGTGTCAAGAGGGAAACAACCCAGACCGCCAGCTAAGGTCCCCAAATATAGCTAAGTGGGAAACGAAGTGGGAAGGCTAAAACAGTCAGGAGGTTGGCTTAGAAGCAGCCACCCTTTAAAGAAAGCGTAATAGCTCACTGATCGAGTCGTCCTGCGCGGAAGATGTAACGGGGCTAAGCTATATACCGAAGCTGCGGATGCGCGCTTAGCGCGCATGGTAGGAGAGCGTTCTGTAAGCCTGCGAAGGTGTCTCGGAAGGGATGCTGGAGGTATCAGAAGTGCGAATGCTGACATGAGTAGCGATAAAGGGGGTGAAAGGCCCCCTCGCCGTAAGCCCAAGGTTTCCTACGCAACGTTCATCGGCGTAGGGTGAGTCGGCCCCTAAGGCGAGGCAGAAATGCGTAGCTGATGGGAAGCAGGTCAATATTCCTGCACCATTGTTAGATGCGATGGGGGGACGGATCGCGGAAGGTTGTCCGGGTGTTGGAAGTCCCGGTCGCTGCATTGGAGAAGGCGCTTAGGCAAATCCGGGCGCGCAATTCAAGGGTGTGGCGCGAGCTCCTTAGGGAGCGAAGCAATTGGAAGTGGTTCCAAGAAAAGCCTCTAAGCTTCAGTCTAACGATGACCGTACCGCAAACCGACACAGGTGGGCGAGATGAGTATTCTAAGGCGCTTGAGAGAACTCGGGAGAAGGAACTCGGCAAATTGGTACCGTAACTTCGGGATAAGGTACGCCCTTGTAGCTTGACTGGCCTGCGCCAGGAGGGTGAAGGGGTTGCAATAAACTGGTGGCTGCGACTGTTTAATAAAAACACAGCACTCTGCAAACACGAAAGTGGACGTATAGGGTGTGACGCCTGCCCGGTGCCGGAAGATTAAATGATGGGGTGCAAGCTCTTGATTGAAGTCCCGGTAAACGGCGGCCGTAACTATAACGGTCCTAAGGTAGCGAAATTCCTTGTCGGGTAAGTTCCGACCTGCACGAATGGCGTAACGATGGCCACACTGTCTCCTCCCGAGACTCAGCGAAGTTGAAGTGTTTGTGATGATGCAATCTACCCGCGGCTAGACGGAAAGACCCCATGAACCTTTACTGTAGCTTTGCATTGGACTTTGAACCGATCTGTGTAGGATAGGTGGGAGGCTATGAAACCGGAACGCTAGTTTCGGTGGAGCCGTCCTTGAAATACCACCCTGGTTTGTTTGAGGTTCTAACCTTGGCCCGTGATCCGGGTCGGGGACAGTGCATGGTAGGCAGTTTGACTGGGGCGGTCTCCTCCCAAAGCGTAACGGAGGAGTACGAAGGTACGCTAGGTACGGTCGGAAATCGTGCTGATAGTGCAATGGCATAAGCGTGCTTAACTGCGAGACCGACAAGTCGAGCAGGTGCGAAAGCAGGTCATAGTGATCCGGTGGTTCTGTATGGAAGGGCCATCGCTCAACGGATAAAAGGTACTCTGGGGATAACAGGCTGATACCGCCCAAGAGTTCATATCGACGGCGGTGTTTGGCACCTCGATGTCGGCTCATCTCATCCTGGGGCTGTAGCCGGTCCCAAGGGTATGGCTGTTCGCCATTTAAAGAGGTACGTGAGCTGGGTTTAAAACGTCGTGAGACAGTTTGGTCCCTATCTGCCGTGGGCGTTGGATATTTGAAGGGGGCTGCTCCTAGTACGAGAGGACCGGAGTGGACGAACCTCTGGTGTACCGGTTGTCACGCCAGTGGCATCGCCGGGTAGCTATGTTCGGAAGAGATAACCGCTGAAAGCATCTAAGCGGGAAACTCGCCTTAAGATGAGATATCCCTGGGGACTAGATCCCCTTGAAGGGTCGTTCGAGACCAGGACGTTGATAGGTCAGGTGTGTAAGCGCAGTAATGCGTTCAGCTAACTGATACTAATTGCCCGTAAGGCTTGATCCTATAACAAGTCTGCCTTGTAGATCGGCGCCGTGCCCTGCACGAGCTGCGATCCAAAGCGACAAGTTGGATTCTCGTGTGTGATACACACAACTCAAAATTACTGCTTCTTCCAAGATTGGTTGTGCTGCGAAGCCAGCACAACAACCCTCTTTGCCTGATGACCATAGCGAGTCGGTCCCACCCCTTCCCATCCCGAACAGGACCGTGAAACGACTCTACGCCGATGATAGTGCGGATTCCCGTGTGAAAGTAGGTAATCGTCAGGCTCCCTAAGCCA
>NZ_JAAGPH010000298.1:0-3095 GCF_017104705.1 Burkholderia sp. Se-20373
CGCCGATGCGGTGCGCGCGAACCGCGCGCAGCGCGACGAGCTGAGCGGCTCGACGATCACGATCTCGAGCCTCGGCGCGCTCGGCGGCATCGTGTCGACACCGGTCATCAATCATCCTGAAGTGGGCGTCAGCACGAGGCCCCACGGCACCCCCCACCAGCCGAACGCGGCCGACGCCAGCAGCGCGACCGCCTGCTTCCTGCGGCCGCAACGCCGGCAGCACACATGGCGTCGCGTCGCCCAGCGCGTGACGAACAGCAGCGATACGACGCGATGCGACGCATGGACATCCACCGGCTGGTCGTCGCGACCGCAGATCGGGCACGGCCCGTAACGCCAGTCGTGCACGTACTCCCAGACTTTCGCATCGGGCACCCGTTCCGCCTCGACCACGATCGGATGCGCTTGCGCGCACGCCGCACGGCAATAGCGGCGGCCGTCGATCGACCGCCCGCCGGCCAGGAACGTCCTGCCGCAGTGACTGCACTCTGCCACGGTAACCTCGGATAAGCGTGATGCGCCGCGTGCCGGCCGCGCGCAGCATGGCTGCACCGGCGGTCCGGACGGGCCGTTTACTGTCTTAACGGCCGGCATCGCGCGGTCTTGAGCGGCGGTATGCCGCCGCGCGTCAGGCGTGCAGCCCGTGCGCGGTCATCAGCCGGTACAGCGTCGCGCGCGAGATGCCCAGCTCGGCGGCCACGTCCGCATGCTGGTGGCGGTGGCGCATCAGCGTTTCCTCGATCGCGTGCCGCTCGGCCTGCCGGCGCGCTTCCGCGAGCGTCGGCGGCCGCCGCGACGTGTACGGGTGCAGTTCGAGATCCGAGGCCGAGATCAGCGGGCCGTTCGTCATCACGACCGCGAACCGGATCCGGTTGATCAGCTCGCGCACGTTGCCGGGCCATGGGTAGTTGTGGATCGCTTCGATCGCGCACGGCATGAAGCCGCGAATCCGGAGCGAACTGTCGCCGCGATAGCGCCGCAGCACGGAGTCGGCGAGCAACATGATGTCGCGGCCGCGCACGCGCAGCGGCGGCTCGTCGATGCGCAGCACGCACAGGCGGTAGTACAGGTCGGCACGGAACCGCCCCGCCTGCATCGCGGCCTCGAGATCGACGTGGGTCGCCGACACGATCCGCACGTCCACCGGAATCGACGCGTGCCCGCCGAGCCGCTCGATCGTGCCTTCCTGCAGGAAGCGCAGCAGGCTCGCCTGGCTCTCGAACGGCATGTCGCCGATTTCGTCGAGGAACAGCGTGCCGCCGTGCGCAGCCTCGATCCGGCCGATCTTGCGCTGGTGCGCGCCCGTGAACGCGCCGCGCTCGTGGCCGAACAGCTCGGCCTGCAGCAGCGTCGGCGGAATGGCCGCGCAGTTCACGGCGACGAAGGGCGCGTCGGCGCGCGACGACTGCTGGTGGATCGCCGCCGCCGTCAGCTCCTTGCCGGTGCCGGATTCGCCGGCGACGAAGACGGTGGCGTCCGTGTTCGCGACCTTGCGGATCGTCGCGAACAGCCGGCGCATGGCGTTGCACGAGCCGATCATCGCGCCGCCGGGGGGCGCCGCAGCGGCGTCCGGGCTACCGTCGGCGAGCTTCAGCATCCCGTACGCATGGCCGACCAGATAGCCGATCGTCGTATAGGCGTTCGCATTGCGCACGTAGTCGAAGCAGCAGTGGCGAATCAGGCGCGCGATGGTGAGATCCCGCAACCGCTCATGGTCGGCGAGCGCGACCCAGCCGACGCGCGGATCGCGCAGCAGCGTTTCGAACGCCATGACGTCGGGTGACGCGAAGCTGCCGAAATCGACGATGCCCGCATGCGGGCGGTTCACCCTGACGAGATTCAGTGCGTCCGCAACGGTTTTCGCGCGCCACACGTCCCAGCCGCGTGACGCGAGGCAGTCGACGAGCGCGGCATCGTGCTGCTGCGACAGGTAGACGAGCGGCCGCGGCGGCACGACATGGTTGCGCCGGACGGCAACGAACGGCGCCGGTCCTGCCTCGCGTTCGAGATCCTGCGGGCCCGACACCCTGATCTGGCAGCAATAGTTCACGATGGCCTCGTCGCTTGGATGGGTGATCGAAACGGCCGTTGCCGGATCGCGCGGGGCGGGACATCGTGGTCCCGCGGCGCAGCGCCGGGCCGTCCTCGGATTGACGTTTCGTTATCGGCAGAACACGACGCGCTGCGTGTAGATCTGCGGCTCGACGACCGGCTTCGCGGAACGGTTGAGGTCGTCACGATAGGCGCGGTAGGTCTTGCCGTTCACCGTCACCTCCGTCGCAGGGGCCGTCTCGATCGAGCCGAGCCCGTTGCGCTGCCACCCGCTCACCCGCTCCGCCGCCGTCACGCTCGACTCGCCGGCGATCTTCTGCGTGATCGCGCTGCCGTCGCTCCATGGCTGCGTCTGCATGTCCTCGGCATGCTGCATCGCGCCGATCGTCTTGCCGGTCGATGTCGGCCCCTTCTGCGCTTCGAACGGTGCGCCACGGCCGTACACCGGCGATTGCCACGACGGGGCGTGACCTTCCTCCGGCATCATGTAGATCATCTGCGGATCGCCGATCATCATCATCGGCGCGCATGCCGTGTTGTCGGCGCGACCGAGCGTCGACAGCGCCTGCTGAACGCTCACGGCGTTCGCGGCGGTCTGCTCGCCCAGGATCACGAAGACCGCCGGGTTCTGAAATACCGACTGCGCCGCGGCTTGTGCGCTGTACAACAACAGAGCGACCAAAAAGATCCTCATGATTGAGGCCTCCTTGCATCCTCGTCAGGCAAAAAGAGGTGTTGACCTCGGGGATGGGATCAACACCCGTCAAACAGGAAACGACCGTCGGGCATCGGGTTCGAACGTCTCCCGTGCGGCCGGTGTTCCGGTCACACGGGAAACCGACCCGCATGCTTACGACGACGTGCTCGTCGAGATGACCGCCGGAGCCGGCACGACCGGTGCCGCCGGGGCGGCCTGCTGGTCGACCGAAGCCGGCGGCAAGGCTTGCGCCGGATCGGACAACGCGGGCATGTCGGCGGGCTGCGCAGCCGCTGCTTCCGGCGCCTTCGCGTCGGCTGCCGGCATGTCGGCAGGCGCCGCGGCG
>NZ_JAAGPH010000299.1:0-2899 GCF_017104705.1 Burkholderia sp. Se-20373
CGGCGGCCGACCCAGAAGCGCGCCGACGCCCGATCGGCCGCGTGCGGGAACCAGTCGTCGAGCACCTTCATCAGCGTATCGAGCGCCTGCTGGCGCAGCGCGGCGTGCCGGTTGCCGAGTTCCGCGGTACCCGCGACGCGCAGCGTCGGGCCGAAACGCGTGATCGCCGTCTTCAGCGATTCGTCCATCAGCGCGGCGTGCGGAGATTTTTCGTCGTCGACGACGGCGAGCGTCGCCGAGTAGCCCTTCACCGGATACAGCGGCACGTCGATGCCGTGCGGCCGCAGCAGGCCGGCGCTGTCGACACCGAGCGCGACGACGGTCGCGTCGGCAGCGAGCCGCAGGTCGCGGTGCTTGCCGCCGCGGTTCGATGCATGCGGATTCGGTCCGCCATCCTCGTCGCCGGTGCCGACGATCCGCACGCCGCGCACCCGGCCGGCTGCAACGTCGAGCGCCCGCACTTCCGTGCGAAAGCGGAACGTCACGCCGTTGGCTTCGCACAGTGCCCGCAGTTTGCGCGTGAAGCGTGCGCAGTCGCCGGCTTCGTCGTCGGGCAGGTAGATGCCGCCGACGGGCGCCTGCCGCGCCCAGCGCAAGCCCGGTTCGATCGCCGTGCAGCCGGCTGCATCGAGTTCGCGGAACGTGATGCCCGCGTCGCGCAACACCTTCAACGCGGGCTGCACCATCTCGACGTCGAACGCACCGCGCAGCAGTTGCAGGTAGCCGCGGCTCGCGCCGTAGTCGAACGGATGGTCGTCGCGAAACGCATGCAGGCACGCGCGACTGTAGTACGCGATGCGCTGCATCCGCTGCTTGTTCACACGGAACCGCTCGAACTCGCATTCGCGCAGCCAGTGCGCGATCCAGCGCCACTGCGCGGCGTCGAGCGTCGGCCGGAAGATCAGCGGCGAAGCGGGCTTGAACAGGTACTTGAGGATCTTGCCCGGCATCCCGGGCGCCGCCCACGGCGTCACGTAGCCGGGGGCGATCACGCCCGCGTTGCCGAGGCTCGTCGCCTGCGCGACATCGGCTTCGCGTTCGATCACGGTGACGTCGCAGCCTGCTTCGCGCAGGTGCCAGGCCGTGGTGACGCCGATCACGCCGGCGCCGAGAACGATCACGTGCATGATGCGGTTTCCCGAACGAGGAGGCCGCTCACGACGCGACGGCCGGATCGTCGACGAGCGACTTGCCGCGCGTTTCCGGCAGCACGAGCGCGGCGACGATCACGAGCAGGTAGCCGCCGCCGGCCACGAGGCCGATCGCCTTCACGAGCGACATCGACTGCGACAGCGCGCCGACGAGGATCGGGAAGAACGAGCCGAGCCCGCGCCCGAGGTTGTAGCAGAAGCCCTGGCCCGAGCCGCGGATCGCGCCCGGATACAGCTCCGACAGATAAGCGCCGACGCCCGCGAAGATCCCCTGCACGACGATGCCGAGCGGGAAGCCGAGCAGCAGCATCGCCGTGTCGGTGATCGGCAGCATCGTGTACGCCATGCCGAGCGAGAACGAGCCGATCGCGAACAGGATGAACGACGCGCGGCGGCCGAGCCGGTCGGACAGGATCGCGCCGACGACGTAGCCGACGAACGAGCCGACGATCAGCACGACGAGATAGCCGCTCGTGTTGAACACCGACAGGTGGCGGACGGTTTTCAGGTAGGTGGGCAGCCACGTCGTGATCGCGTAGTAGCCGCCGAGCATCCCGGTGCACAGCGCGCTGCCGAACAGCGTCGCGCGCAGGTGCGGCGGCGAGAAGATCTCGAGGAAGTGGCCCGACACGCGGCCTTCGTCGCGCGCGCGGCGGGTGGCCGTGTAGATGTCCGGATCGCTGACGTTGCGGCGGATGTACAGGATCCATAGCGCGGGCAGGATGCCGATCCAGAAGCACGCGCGCCATGCGATCTGCTCGGGCAGCAGCGCGAAGAACGCCCAGTAGAGGATCGCGGCCGCGCCCCAGCCGAACGACCAGCTGCTCTGCACGGTGCCGACCGCCTTCCCGCGATGCTCGGGCGAGCGGATCGTCTCGGCCATCATGATCGTCACGACCGACCATTCGCCGCCGAAGCCGAAGCCCTGCAGCGTGCGCGTCGCGAGCAGTTGCCAGAACGAATGGGTGAAGCCGGACAGGCAGGTGAACAGCGCGAACGTCGCGATCGTCCACTGCAGCACGCGTACGCGGCCGTAGCGGTCGGCAAGGATGCCGGCGACCCAGCCGCCGAGCGCCGACGAGATCAGCGAGCTCGTCGCGATCATCCCGGCCTCGCTCTTCGTCATGCCCCAGGTGGCGATCAGCGTCGGAATCAGGAACGAATAGATCATGAAGTCGAACGCATCGACCGCGTAGCCGCCGAAGCCGGCGTACAGCGTCCTGCGCTCGCGCGTCGACAGTTCGTTGAACCACTGGAATGCCTGCATGCTTGCCGCCTCCTCTTCTGTCTCGTCTCGCGCTGCCGTCTGGCGGCTATTTTACGGGCGGGATGCGGGGTGCCAAAAAGGTGAGTGCGGGTGCGAGGCGGCGCGATGAACGGTGAGGGCGGCGTGCGTACGTTCGGGGAAAGCGTGATGGCCGATCCGATCGCGCTTGGGCGCCATGCAGGCCGGGGCAACGGTGGTGATGGTCGCGCGCCGGCACGGCGCGCAGGCACTTGCCTCAGAGCGTCAGGCCACCGTCGACGTGAATGACCTGGCCGGTGATCTGTCGCGCGGCGTCCGACAGCAGGAACGCGATCAGTGCCGCGACGTCGTCGGGTTCGGCGATCCGGCCGAGCGGTGTCGCCTGTTCGGCCTGCGCCCATGCGGCGGCATTGCCGGCGCTCGGCCCGTGGTCCTTGCGCGTGAAGCCCGGCGCGACCGCGTTGACGGTGATGCCGCGGGCGGCGAATTCGACGGCGGCGGA
>NZ_JAAGPH010000300.1:0-2818 GCF_017104705.1 Burkholderia sp. Se-20373
CGTGACGCGGCGCACGTAGCGCCCCTGCGCGAACAGCAGCGGGCCGAGGGCGGCGGTGGCGAACGGGTATCCCATGATGTCGATCCGGTGGCGGTACAGGTGAGGCAAACGGGCCGGCGCGGGGGCGGCGCCGAAGTGGCCATATTGTGGCCGATCGGTGCGCGAACGGGGCCGGATTGGCCGGACGGACAGGGGGCGGCCGGCCGGTCGGCCCGCGCAGCCCCGCCCGGCGGCGCTCCCGAAAAGCGCGCCGCCGACGTGTTAACATGCGCGTCCTGCCCGCGTGTCCGCCTGCTTCGCCAGCCCGCCGCGCACGGCATCCTCCCGGCGTTCCGCCGTCAACCGCAACACCATCCGCCATCATGTCCGCAGGCCTGAATCCCGCCCAGAACGAAGCGGTGCGCTACCTCGACGGCCCCTGTCTCGTGCTCGCCGGCGCGGGCAGCGGCAAGACCCGCGTGATCACGCAGAAGATCGCGCACCTGATCGAAGCGAAAGGCTTCGAGCCGCGCCACATCGCAGCCGTCACCTTCACGAACAAGGCGGCCGCCGAAATGCGCGAGCGCGTGTCGAAGCTGCTCGAGGGCAAGACGCTCACCACGCCCGGCAAGGAAGGCCGCAAGGTGCCCGTCAACCAGCTCACCGTCTGCACCTTCCACTCGCTGGGCGTGCAGATCCTGCGCCAGGAGGCCGAGCACGTCGGCCTGAAGCCGCAGTTCTCGATCATGGATTCGGATGACTGCTTCGGGATGATCCAGGAGCAGATCGGCACGACCGACAAGGGCCTGATCCGCAAGATCCAGAGCACCATCTCGCTGTGGAAGAACGGCCTGATCATGCCCGACGAGGCGATGACGATCGCGGCCAACGAGGACGAGCACCAGGCCGCGCTGGTCTACCGCAACTACGTCGCGACGCTGCATGCGTACCAGGCGGTCGACTTCGACGACCTGATCCGCCTGCCGGCCGAGCTGTTCGCGAAGAACGAACAGGTGCGCGACCGCTGGCAGAACAAGCTGCGCTACCTGCTGATCGACGAGTACCAGGACACCAACGCGTGCCAGTACGAGCTGCTGAAGCTGCTCGCCGGCCCGCGCGCGGCGTTCACGGCGGTGGGCGACGACGACCAGGCGATCTACGGCTGGCGCGGCGCGACGCTCGAGAACCTCGCGCAGCTCGGCAAGGATTTCCCGAAGCTGCACCTGGTCAAGCTCGAGCAGAACTACCGGTCGACGGTGCGCATCCTGACCGCCGCGAACAACGTGATCGCGAACAACCCGAAGCTGTTCGAGAAGAAGCTGTGGTCCGAGCACGGGATGGGCGATTCGATCACCGTCACGCCGTGCAACGACGAGGAGCATGAAGCCGAATCGGTCGTGTTCCGGCTGTCCGCGCACAAGTTCGAGCGGCGCGCGCAGTTTCGCGACTACGCGATCCTGTATCGCGGCAACTTCCAGGCGCGGATCTTCGAGCAGGTGCTGCGCCGCGAGCGGATTCCATACGTGCTGTCGGGCGGCCAGTCGTTCTTCGACAAGGCCGAGATCAAGGATCTGTGTGCGTACCTGCGGCTGATCGCGAACGCCGACGACGATCCCGCGTTCATCCGCGCGGTCACGACGCCGCGCCGCGGGATCGGCAACACGACACTCGAAGCGCTCGGCTCGTTCGCCGGCCAGGCGAAGGTGTCGTTGTTCGAGGCCGTGTACATGGGCGGGATCGAGGCGCGGCTGTCCGCGCGCCAGGTCGAGCCGCTGCGGATGTTCTGCGACTTCATCCAGCGCCTGACCGAGCGTGCGGACAAGGATCCCGCCACCGCCGTGCTCGACGACATGATGGAGGCGATCCACTACGAGGCGTACCTGTACGACGCGTTCGACGAGCGGCAGGCGCAGTCGAAGTGGCAGAACGTGCTCGAATTCCTCGAATGGCTGAAGCGCAAGGGCACCAAGCCCGAGACGGAAGCGGTCGATGGCGAGGCGGAGGGTTTCCACAACGCGGACGGGCTCGCCGATACCGGCAAGAACCTGCTCGGCCTGATCCAGACCGTCGCGCTGATGTCGATGCTCGAGGGCAAGGACGAGGATCCGGATGCGGTGCGGCTGTCGACGGTCCACGCGTCGAAGGGGCTCGAGTATCCGCACGTGTTCCTGGTCGGCGTCGAGGAAGGCATCATGCCGCACCGCGGCGGCTCCGAGGACGACGGCCCGATCGACAACGAGCGGATCGAGGAGGAGCGCCGGCTGATGTACGTCGCGATCACGCGCGCGCAGCGCAGCCTGCACCTGAACTGGTGCAAGAAGCGCAAGCGGGCGCGCGAGACGGTCGTGTGCGAACCGTCGCGCTTCATCCCGGAGATGGGGCTCGACGACGCGCCGCCGCCGACGCCGGAAGAGGCGCCGATGTCGCCGAAGGACCGGCTCGCGAGCCTGAAGGCGTTGCTGCAGAAGTGACGCGGCGGCGGCGCCGCCGCCGGGCGCACGGCGCTCCAGAGGTCCGCCGGCAAAACAAAACCCCCGCGACGCGCGTGCGTCGCGGGGGTTTTTTACTGACGGCCGGGTGAGGTTACTTCGACGCGTTGACCATGTAGTCGACGGCGGCCTTCACGTCGGCGTCCGACGCGTTCGACCCGCCCTTCGGCGGCATCGCGCCCTTGCCGTGCAGCGCGTAGTTGTAGACCGTATCCATCGAGTCCTTCAGGCGCGGCGCCCAGTCTTCCTTGCTGCCGAACTTCGGCGCGCCGAGCACGCCTGCCGCGTGGCAGGCCTGGCAGGTCGACGTGTACAGCGCCTTGCCGGCGTCGGCGCCGGCCGGGGCGGCC
>NZ_JAAGPH010000301.1:0-2950 GCF_017104705.1 Burkholderia sp. Se-20373
CTGGTGCTGTCCCGGCGCTATCCGACGATCTCCGGCAGCATTCTCGGGATCGCTGCGTGCGGGCTGCCGGCCTTCCTGTCCGGCCTCGTCGAGGACCTGACCAAGCGGGTGTCGCCGCGCGCGCGGCGATCAGCGCCTCGACGAGCCCGCCCGCGCCGAAGCGCTCGCGGCCCATCCGCTCGACGAAGCCGGCCGCGTACTCGGGCAGCGGCACGCAATGCCGGCGCAGCTTCTGCGGCAGCGACTTCAGCAGCAGTTGCACCTTTTCCTTCAGCATCCCGGGCACGAGCCACTCGCAGCGGCGCGCGTCGACCTGGTTCAGCGCATACAGCGGCACCGCGAGCGTCACGCCGTCGCGCGGCGTACCGGGCTCGAAGTGATACGTGAGCGCCATCTCGACGCCGGCCATCGTCGCGCGCTTCGGGAACAGCTCGGTCGTCACGCCGGCCGCTTCGTGGCGCATCAGGTCATCGCGCGACAGGTACAGCAGCCGCAGCTTGTCCTCGGGCTGGCCGCCCTTCTTCACCTCGTCGCGATACCAGCGCTCGAATGCGGCCCCCGTGTGAATCCCTTCCGGAATCGCCTGGTCGTAGTACGCGTAGATCAGCTCGTCGTCGACCAGCACGTCCTGCCGGCGCGACTTGTGCTCGAGCTGCTCGATGTCGGCGAGCAGCTTGCGGTTGTGCGCGAAGAACGCGAGCTTCGTGTCGAACTCGCCCTCGACCAGCGCGCCGCGGATGAACAGCTCGCGCGCCCGCGACGGATCCTGCTTGCCGAACGCGACGCGCCGGCGGTGGTAGATCGGCAGCCCGTACAGCGTCGCGCGCTCGTACGCGCTGACCTGCGCCGGGCGCTTTTCCCAGTGCGGCTCCGACAGCGATTTCTTCAGCAAATGCGCGCCGATCTTCTCGACCCATTCGGGCTCGATCTTCGCGAGGCAGCGTGCGTACAGCCGGCTCGTCTCGACGAGCTCGGCCGCCATCACCCAGCGGCCGGCCTTCTTCGCGAGCACGGAGCCCGGCCACAGGTAGAACTTGATCCCGCGCGCGCCGAGATAGTGCGGATCGTCGTCGGCCTTCAGGCCGAGGTTGCCGAGCAGGCCCGTCAACAGGGCCAGATGGACCTGTTCGTAGGTCGCCTCGACTTCGTTCAGCCGCCAGCCGTGCTCGCGCACGACGGTCAGCAGCTGCGAATGGACGTCGCGCCACTCGCGCAGCCGCAGGTGCGACAGGAAGTTCTGCCGGCACGCGTCGACCAGCTGGCGGTTCGACTTCTTGTGCGCGACGGCCTCTTCGAACCACGCCCAGATCTTCAGCCACTGCAGGAACTCGGAACGCTCGTCGGCGAACCGGCGGTGCGCCTGGTCGGCCTGCTCCTGCGCCTCGATCGGGCGGTCGCGCGGGTCCTGCACGGACAGCGCGCTCGCGATGATCAGCACTTCGCGCAGCGACTGCTGGTCGCGCGCGGCAAGAATCATCCGGCCCACCCGCGGGTCGAGCGGCAGCCGCGCGAGTTCGCGGCCGAGCGGCGTCAGCGCGTTGTCGTCGTCGACCGCGCCGAGTTCGTTGAGCAGCTGGTAGCCGTCCGCGATCGCGCGGCCGGGCGGCGGCTCGAGGAACGGGAACGATTCGATCGCCGTCAGGTGCAGCGACTTCATCCGCAGGATCACCGACGCGAGCGACGAGCGCAGGATTTCCGGATCGGTGAAGCGCGCACGCGCCTGGTAGTCGCTTTCCTCGTACAAGCGGATGCAGACACCGTCGGCCACACGGCCGCAACGGCCCGCGCGCTGGTTCGCGGCCGCCTGCGAGATCGACTCGACCTGCAGCTGCTCGACCTTGTTCCGGTACGAATAGCGCTTCACGCGCGCAAGGCCCGTATCGACGACGTAGCGGATGCCCGGCACCGTCAGCGAGGTTTCGGCCACGTTGGTCGCGAGCACGATCCGGCGCGCGTTCGACGCCTTGAACACCTTGTCCTGGTCGGCCGCCGAGAGCCGCGCGAACAGCGGCAGGATCTCGGTGTGCGGCGGATGGTGCTTGCGCAGCGCCTCGGCCGCTTCGCGGATCTCGCGCTCGCCGGGCAGGAACACCAGCACGTCGCCGGGGCCTTCGCGGCACAGCTCGTCGACCGCGTCGACGATCGCGTCCATCAGGTCGCGCTCGGCTTCGCGCGCGGTCTTCACGCGATCGCGGCCGCCCGTGCCTTCGGCGTGCTTGACGGCCGGGCGATCCTCGGCCACCGGCCGGTAGCGCATCTCGACCGGATACAGCCGCCCGCTCACCTCGATCACGGGCGCCGGGCGCTCGTCGGTGCCGAAATGGCGCGCGAAGCGATCGGCGTCGATCGTCGCGGACGTGACGATCAGCTTCAGGTCCGGCCGCCTCGGCAGGATTTCCTTCAGGTAGCCGAGCAGGAAGTCGATGTTCAGGCTGCGCTCGTGCGCCTCATCGATGATCAGCGTGTCGTATGCCTTCAGCAACGGATCGGTCTGCGTCTCCGCGAGCAGGATCCCGTCCGTCATCAGCTTCACGGACGCGCCCGGCGCGAGATTGTCGGTGAAGCGCACCTTGTAGCCGACCACTTCGCCGAACGGCGTGCCGAGTTCCTCGGCGATCCGGCGGCCGGTGGACGACGCGGCGAGACGGCGCGGCTGCGTATGGCCGATCAGGCCCGTGCCGCCGGCGCCGAGGCCGCGGCCGAGATCGAGACAGATCTTCGGCAGCTGCGTGGTCTTGCCCGAGCCGGTTTCGCCGCAGACGATGACAACCTGATGACCGGCGATCGCGCGCGCGATTTCGTCGCGCTTGCCCGACACGGGCAGGCTTTCGGGATACGTGATCGGCGGGACCGGGTTCGGTGCGACGACCGCGCGCGGCGGACGCTCGCGGCGCGGTGCGCGCTCGCCCGTCGCAGCGGACGCGTCCTTCGCGGCCGGCTGGCGCGCGTC
>NZ_JAAGPH010000302.1:0-2765 GCF_017104705.1 Burkholderia sp. Se-20373
CGCACAGCATCGGCACGATCTCGTTCGCGATCGTGCGCTTGCGCAGCGCGGCCTTGATCTCGTCCTCGGTCAGCGATTCATGGTCGTGCAGGTACTTCTCGAGCAGTTCCTCGCTCGCTTCCGCCGCTGCACACGCGCCACTTCATCGACGGGTCCTGGCGGGCGAGCGCCGACGGCGCGACGTTGCCCGTCGTCGATCCGTCGACGGAAGCCGTGCTCGCCAACGTCGGCGCAGGCGGCGAGGCGGACGTCGAGCACGCCGTGCAAGCCGCATCGCGCGCGTTTCCCGGCTGGAAACGCACGACGGGCGCCACGCGTGCGGCGCTGCTGCGCGCGATCGCACGCGGCGTCGACGCACGCCGCGCGCGGCTCGCCACCCTGCAGTCGCTCAACAACGGCAAGCCGTTCGCCGAAGCCGAAATCGACGTCGCGGACGTGATCGCCACCTTCGACTACTACGCGCGCCTCGCGGAGCGCCTCGACACCGACGGCGAAACCGAGATCGCGCTGCCCGATGCCGACCATCGCGCGTGGATCCGGCGCGAGCCGGCCGGCGTCGCCGCGCTGATCGTGCCGTGGAATTTCCCGATGGTGACGACCGCATGGAAGCTCGCGCCCGCGCTCGCGGCCGGCTGCACCGTCGTGCTGAAGCCGTCCGAGATCACGCCGCTGCCCGAGCTCGAGCTTGCCGCGATCGCCGCCGAAGCGGGGCTGCCGCCCGGCGTGCTGAACGTCGTGACGGGCACCGGGCACGACGTCGGCGCCCGCCTGTGCGCGCATCCGCGCGTCGCGAAGGTGTCGTTCACCGGCAGCACCGCCGTCGGTGCGCAGGTCATGAAGACGGCCGCCGACACGATCAAGGGCGTCGGCCTCGAACTCGGCGGCAAGTCGTCGATCATCGTGTTCGACGACGCCGATCTCGATCACGCGGTCGAACTCGTCGCGGGCGGCGGCCTGTTCAACGCCGGGCAGATGTGTTCGGCGACCTCGCGGGTGCTCGTCGCCGCGCCGCTCGCCGACGACCTGATCGCGCGCCTCGCGCGGCGCATCGACGGGACCGTCGTCGGGCCGCCGTTCGCCCCCGGCGTGCAGATGGGCCCGTTGACGAACCGCGCGCAATACGAACGGGTGAAACGCCACATCGCGCGGGGCCTAGCCGACGGCGCGCGGCTCGTGACGGGCGGCCAGGCGCTCGACGGCCCCGGCTATTTCATCCGACCGGCCCTGTTCGCCGACGTGCCGACCGACAGCCCGCTATGGTGTGAAGAAATCTTCGGACCGGTGCTGTGTGTCCGCGCATTCGACACCGAGGACGATGCGATCGCGGCCGCCAACGATACCGAATACGGGCTCGTCGCCACCGTCGTCACACGCGACACGGCACGCGCCAGGCGGGTTGCCGACGCACTCGAGGCGGGCGTCGTGTGGATCAACACGCCACAGCTGATCTATCCGCAAACCTCATGGGGCGGCTACAAGCGCAGCAGCATCGGACGCGAACTCGGCCCGTTCGGTCTCGCCGCATTCCAGGAGATCAAGCAGGTCATGATGCCGGCCGGCTAAGGTCGCCGGGCCATGCGTTTATGTCATGCCGCGCATGCGGATATTTCGTTTGTTGCGGAAATTTGACCTCCCTACAGTTCATCCACACCCCGCGCCGCAGTCGGCGCCCGGCATCGAACCACACGGCATCGTTCATCAGGAGACGGCCATGCAACACTTCAAGGCGGGCAGAAGGCAGGTGATCAAAACCCTCGGCACGGCGCTCGCAGCATCCGCCCTTCCGATGCCATTCATCAGTACTGCGAAGGCACAGACGAGCGGTTTCGCAGGCAAGACGCTGCGCCTGCTCACGTGGTCCGACGATACCGGCGCGGCCGCGCTGCGCAACATCGCGGAAAGCTTCAGCAAGCAGACCGGCGCACGCGTGATCGCCGATCGCGCGGACGGCACGTCGGGGATGGTCGCGAAGGTCAAGGCCGCGGGCGAGCGGCCGACCTACGACGTCATCACGCTGGCCGGCGTCGGCGCGGCCGGTCTCGCGGAAGCGGGCCTGCTTGCGAAACCCGACCTGAACCGGCTGCCGAACCTGAAGGACGTCGCGCCGCAGTACCGCACCGGCGCGAACGGCTTCGGCATCGGCTACCTGCTGTGGTCGGACGGGCTGATCTACAACACGGCAACCGTGAAGAGCGCACCGTCGAGCTACGAGGCGCTGTGGGATCCGAAGTATGCGGGCCGTCTGTTTCTGCCGCCACCCGAGTGGGCCGAAGCGGTCGACCTCGCGATCATCGCGGCGAAGCTGGCCGGCGGATCGCAGCAGAACATCGATCCGGGATTCCGGAAGCTCGCGCAACTGAAGGACCGCGTGATGACCCTCGGCGAGAACCCGAACCAGGTCGCCGACCTGTTCCGCACGGGCTCGCTCGACCTCGGCGGCATCTATTCGCCCGCGTTCTTCCCGGACCAGATCCGCAAGCCCGACTACAAGATGGGCGTGACGTACGGGATGAAGGAAGGCTTCGCGACGCAGCTGATGTTCACCGTGATCCCGAAGGCGCACCCCGGCGACCTCGACCTGATCCACGCGTTCATCAATCATTCGCTCGACGCGGGCGTACAGGGCCGGATGGCGGCCGACGTCCTGAACGGCCCCGTGAACGGCAAGGCCGTGATTCCCGCGGAAAGCCGCGCGTTCGTGCCGTCGCCGCAGCAGATCGCGGAGAAAGCCGTGCTGCATGACGACAAGGCGCTCGCGGCCGTGC
>NZ_JAAGPH010000303.1:0-2576 GCF_017104705.1 Burkholderia sp. Se-20373
GTGATCAGCAGCTCGGCGCTCGCCGCTTCCGCGAGCGGCGCGAGCATCGCGGCCGCGATCCACGCGGCCGACTGCTCGCCGTCCGGGCCGCCGCGCTCGTAAAGCGCGACGCGATGCCCGTCGCCCGCGAGCCGCCAGGCAATCAGGCGGCCGACGAGGCCGCCGCCGAGCACCGCGAAATCGGGTCGGGAATCCCGGACGTTCATCGCGCGCCCTCCGCGCGAGCACGCACGACGAGTGTCGACGCGCACGCGCCGCCGCATGCGGACGCATGCGGCATCGGGCCGGGAATCATGCAAAAGACTGAAGATTGTGCGGTCATCATTCCTTCCGTAACGCGCAAAGCGCGTACCCAAAAGGACGAAACCGGCAGCAAAGGCCGGCCGGGCGGAACAAGGGCGCTGACCATGTGGGATGGCAGCCAGCGCGACCCGGCGGGATCAGAAACTTCCCTCGCCGGTATTACCCGGATCGGGTGCGAAGGGTCTTTCTCAGCCTCATCGCGCTGCCCGGAACATCTGCCGGCCGCGCCACGAAGCACCCCTGTTTCGTCGTCGGCCATTAGACCATAAAAGCGGAAAGCGCCGCAAACTGTCCCCCTTGCGGCAAATTCGCCGACGTGCCGCGCCGCTCTGGCACAATGCCCGCAGGCCGGCCGCGCGAGCGGCCGGTTGCCGCGTCACCGCCGGCCTTAAGTGCCGTTTAAGACGCGCGGGCGACCATCCGGACGCCCGCCGTCAGTCGGCGCCGCGTCCCGGCATGCCGTATCGCGGCGCGCGCCCGGCTTCGCCCGGCCCGCGCGCCGGCTACTCATCAGGAAGCACATGACCCAATCGATCGATCCCGTCCGCTCCGCCTCCGACGCGCCGCAGGACGAGCGCCCGGTATCCGCATGGAGCCTCATCAAGCCCTACTGGGTATCGTCCGAATGGAAAATCGCGTGGGGCCTGCTGGTCACGATCATCGCGATCAACCTCTGCGTGGTCTGGATCAACGTCCGGCTGAACAAGTGGAACGCGGAGTTCTACAACGCGCTGCAGTCGAAGGACGTCCACGACTTCCCGAACCTGCTGATGCAGTTCTCCGCGCTCGCGTTCGCCTTCATCATCCTCGCCGTGTACGGCCGCTACCTGCGGCAGATGCTCGGCTTCCGCTGGCGCCAGTGGCTCACCGACCGCTTTCTCGGCCAGTGGCTCGGCGATCGCGCGTTCTACCGGATCGAGCGTGACCGCCTCGCCGACAACCCCGACCAGCGGATCACCGACGACCTCCAGTCGTTCGCGACGACCACGCTCGCGCTGTCGCTCGACCTGCTGTCGACGGTCGTCACGCTCGTGTCGTTCATCACGATCCTGTGGTCGCTCGCCGGCGCGCTGACGATTTCGCTCGGCGCGACGCCGATCGCGATCCCCGGCTACATGGTGTGGGCGGCCGCGCTGTACGCGGTGGTCGGCTCGCTGATCATCCAGAAGGTCGGCCATCCGCTCGTGTCGATCAACTACCAGCAGCAGCGCGTCGAGGCCGACTTCCGCTTCGGGCTGATCCGCGTGCGCGAGAACGCCGAGCAGATCGCGTTCTACGACGGCGAGCAGACCGAGACCGGCAACGCGCAGAACCTCTTCATGCGCATCCGCGACAACTGGTGGCGCGTGATGAAGTACACGAAGCGGCTCACGTTCGTGCTGAGCTTCTACGGGCAGATCGCGATCATCTTCCCGCTCGTCGTCGCCGCGCCGCGCTATTTCGCGGGCGCGTTCTCGTTCGGCGTGCTGATGCAGATCTCGTCCGCGTTCGGCACCGTCAGCGATTCGTTCTCGTGGTTCATCAACAGTTACTCGACCCTCGTCGAATGGCGCGCCACCGTCAACCGTCTGCGCGAATTCAAGCGCGTGATGGGCACGTCGCACCTGAAGGAAAGCCTGTCGCCCGCGACCGAGCACGGCGGCATCAACCTGCACTACGTCGACGACGCGAAGCTGTCGACGTCGTCGCTCAAGCTCGCGCTGCCGAACGGCGACGCGCTCGCGAACATCGGCAGCGTCACGATCGAACCCGGCTCGCGCTGGCTCGTGATCGGCAAGTCGGGTTCCGGCAAGAGCACGTTCATGCGCGCGCTCGCGGGCCTGTGGCCGTTCGGCGACGGCGCGATCGACGCGCCGGTCGGCGCGCGGATGATGTTCGTGCCGCAGACGAGCTACTTGCCGATCGGCACGCTGAAGGCTGCGCTCACCTATCCGGCGACGGCCGACGCGTTCAGCGACGAAGCCTGCCGCGACGCGCTGCGCGCATGCCGCCTCGAGGATTACGTCGGCCGCCTCGACGAGACCGCGCACTGGACCCGTGTGCTGTCGCCGGGCGAACAGCAGCGCCTGGCCGGTGCGCGCGTGCTGCTGCACAAGCCCGACTTCCTGTTCCTCGACGAAGCGACCAGCGCGCTCGACGCCGACAACGAAGCGCGCCTGTACCACCTGTTCGCCGAACGGCTGCCGAAGGCCGCGATCGTCAGCATCGCGCACCGCGAATCGCTGGCCGCGTTCCACGTGGGCACGATCAACGTCGAGCGCGATGCTGACGAT
>NZ_JAAGPH010000304.1:0-2870 GCF_017104705.1 Burkholderia sp. Se-20373
TCGACACTCCGCCTACCCCTCTTCCCCTCCACGACCCTCTGCCGGTCTCGCCTGCCTGCGCGGGTGCGGCGTCCGCTTCGTCGAGCAGGCGGCGCTGGCGGAAGCGGGCCCGGCCGTGTTGGCCGCCGCGCCGCGCGTCAGCTCCGGCGCCTCGGCCTACATTCTCTATACGTCCGGCTCGACCGGGACGCCGAAGGGCGTGCTGTGCCGCCAGGAGGGCATCCTCGCGCTGTTCGACGCGCTCGCCCGCACGTATCCGCTGGCCGCGGGCGACCGCGTGCTGTGGAAGACCGCGCAATCGTTCGACGTTTCGCTTACCGAAATGCTGTGGCCGTTGATGAAGGGCGCCGCGATCGTGATCGCGCGGCCGGACGGCCAGTACGATCCGCGCTACCTGCAGCGCGCGATCGAGCAGCATCGCGTGACGGTGGTCAATTTCGTGCCGTCGATGCTGCACCTGTTCCTGCAGTCGCTCGACGCCGGCGCGGCGAGCCCGCTGCGCGCGGTATTCGCCGCCGGCGAGCCGCTGCTGCCGGCGACCGTCGAGCTGGCGGCGCGCGTGCTGCCGCACGCGCCGCTGTTCAACGCCTACGGGCCGACCGAGGCCAGCATCTACGCAACCGTATGGCGCTGCGCGAGCGGCCCCGTGTTGATCGGCCGTGCGGTGGGCGACGTCGGCACGCATATCCTCGCGCCCGATCTCGCACGGCTGCCGATCGGCGTGACCGGCGAGCTTTACCTGTCCGGGCGCGCGCTGGCGTCGGGCTACCTGAACCGGCCCGAGCTGAGCGCGGAGCGCTTCGTGCCGAATCCGTACGCGACCGGCGATGCGGATCGCGTGCTGTATCGCACCGGCGACCTGGCCCGCTTCGATCGGCACGGCGACCTCGAATTCGTGGGCCGCGACGACCAGCAGGTCAAGGTGCGCGGCTTCCGCATCGAGACGGGCGAAGTCGAATCGGTGCTGGGCCGCCATCCGGGGGTCGCCAAGGTCGCGGTGCTCGCGCGTTCGGGGAGCGCGGGCGCCGTGCTCTGCGCGTTCGTGCAGGCGGCGGGCGCGCTGCCGGACGGCGCGCTGAAGGCGCATGCGCAACAGGCGCTGCCGCCGTACATGGTGCCCGACCGGATCGTCGTGCTCGACGCGATGCCGATGACCGGCAGCGGCAAGATCGATCGTCTCCGGCTGGCCGACTGGCCGCTCGACGCGGCGGGCGCCACCGATCCCGCCAGTCCCGCCAGCCCCGCACACCGCACGCCCGGCGATGCCGAGGGTGCGGTCGCGGCGATCTGGCGCGACGTGCTCGGCCTCGCCGAGATCGATCCGGACACCAACTTCTTCGACGCCGGCGGCCACTCGCTCGCGTTGATCCAGTGCCAGGCGCGGCTGCGTCGCGAATTCGGCCGCGATGTCGACATCGATCACCTGTTCCGCTACACGACGATTCGCACGCTGGCCGGCTGGCTGTCCGCGTCCGGCACGTCGTCGGCCGATGCCGACGGCGCGGCCGCGGCCGCGAGCGCATTGCCTGTCGACAGCCGCGACGTCGCGATCATCGGGATGAGCGCGGCCGTGTCGGGCGCGGACGACGTCGAGCAGTTCTGGCGCATGCTGCTCGCGGGCGAGGACGGCATCACCCGGCTCGACGACGCGCGGCTGCGCGCGCTCGGCGTGCCGGACGACCTGCTCGGCAACCCGCGCTTCGTCGCCGCGCGCGGGTTGATTCGTGATCCAGACTGTTTCGACGCCGCGTTCTTCGGCTATACGCCGCGCGAAGCCGAGATCATGGATCCGCAGCAGCGCAAGCTGATGGAGGAAAGCTACCGCGCGCTCGAGGACGCCGGTTATGCCGGGCCCGGGCTCGCGCGCGACGTGGGCGTCTACGTCGGCGTGGGCGCGAGCCAGTACCTCGCGAACCACGTGCTCGGCAACCGCGACGCGGTCGACGCGCTCGGCTTGTACCAGATCAACGTGCTGAACCAGCCCGCGACGCAGATCGCCTACCGGCTGAACCTCACCGGCCCCGCGGTCACGCTGAACACCGCGTGCTCGACGTCGCTGGTCGCGCTGCACATGGCCGCGCGCGCGGTCGCGCAGGGCGACTGCGAACTCGCGCTCGCGGGCGCGGCGTCGATCGGCGTCGACGGCGTGCCGGGCTACCTGCACCGCACCGGCGGGATCTTTTCCGCGGACGGCTATTGCCGCGCGTTCGACGCGGCCGCGAGCGGCACCGTCGAGGGCAGCGGCGCGGGTGCGGTGGTGCTGAAGCGGCTCGATCGTGCGCGCCGCGACGGCGATCACGTGTATGCGGTCGTCAAGGGCTCCGCGATCAACAACGACGGCCACGACAAGGCCGGCTACACCGCGCCGAGCCCCGCGGGCCAGGCACGGGTGATCCGCGCCGCGCTGGCGGACGCGGGCGTGGACGCCGCGTCGGTCGGCTATGTCGAGACGCACGGCACCGGCACGCTGCTCGGCGATCCGATCGAAATGGCCGCGCTGAAGGCGACCTACGGCCAGCACCCGGCACGCGCCCCGCGCCTGCTCGGCGCGGTCAAGACGAGTGTCGGGCACCTGGACAGCGCGGCGGGGCTCGCGGGCGTGATCAAGGCGGCGCTCGCGCTCGAACGCGGCACGGTGCCGGGCACGCTGCACTTCGACACGCCCAACCCGCTGCTCGAACTCGACGACGCGGCCTTTCGCCTCACGGCGGCAGCGGCCGACTGGCCGGACGGCGGCACGCCGCGCCGCGCGGCCGTCAGCTCGTTCGGCATCGGCGGGACCAATGCGCACGTGATCCTGGAAGCCGCGCCGCCCGAGGCGGATGCGCCGACGGCCGCCGCCGCGCATTGCCTGCGGCCGTCGGCGGTAC
>NZ_JAAGPH010000028.1:0-66146 GCF_017104705.1 Burkholderia sp. Se-20373
AGACGTGTGCTCGTCCGAGCTGCCGGCCGGCCCCTGCGTCGAGCAGGTCGTGCGCGCCACCCGCGGGCAGCAGCACGAAATCGCCGTCGGCGAGCTGCAGCGTGCGCCCGTCCGCGGTACGCAGCCGGCAGGTTCCGGCCAGCACCAGGTGAAACGCCGCCTCGCCGGACGGCAGCGGGTCGTGCGGCATCGCGAACGGCCCGTCGAGCAGGCAGCGCACGTCGAGCTCGACATGGCTGCGGCCCAGCGACAGGAGTTGACTCAACGCATCCATGAGACGATCGCGCTAAAAAATGACACTCTAGCGTATCGAAACCCTCAGCGCGAGCGATCAGAATAGCCCTGCATCGCCCGAGATCGCGGCACCCGCCGCCCTCCTCACCCCTACTCGAAAGGACGCATCATGCTGAACTGGAACGAATACCGGAAGGAACTCTCGACGCGCATCGGCGAGATCGCCAAGCTGTCGCCCGATACGCTGGCTGGCTACAAGGCGCTGTCGGGTGCCGGCGCCAAGACGGGCCACCTCGACGCGAAGACGCGCGAACTGATCGCGCTCGCGGTCGCCGTCACGACGCGCTGCGACGGCTGTATTGCCGTGCACACCGCGGAAGCGGCCAAGCATGGCGCGACCAAGGAGGAAGTGGCGGAAGCGCTCGGCGTCGCGATTGCGCTGAACGCGGGCGCGGCGCTCGTCTATTCGGCGCGAGTGATGGACGCGCTCGGCGAGTGAACCTGATGGCCGCGGCGCTGCCGTCAGGGGGCGCCCGGCCGCATTGGTCGCATGGGCTACATGGCCGCGCGGTTGCGCATCGCGCGTCCGTGCAGGCAACCGATGTATGAAGATTGGCCAGCTTACCTGCCCGAATGACTGGCCACGTGCACCCGGGCACGGATACGCCGCGAAGTCGGCTACCATGCTGCGAACGATCCATCGTGAAGGAGCGCTCCATGTGCCGCTGGCTCGCCTATACGGGTAATCCGATTCATCTCGAGACCGTCCTGTTCCGCGCGAAGCATTCGCTGATCGACCAGAGCCTGCATTCGGAGCTGGGGGCGACGACCACCAACGGCGACGGCTTCGGCATCGGCTGGTACGGGCGCCCCGACGAACTCCCGTTCCGCTACCGCTCCGTGCATCCCGCGTGGAACGACCGCAACCTGCGCGAAGCCGCACGCGCGATCCGCTCGCGGATGTTCATCGCGCACATCCGCGCGGCCACCGACACCCCCGTACAGGAAACCAACTGCCACCCGTTCCGCCACGGCCGCTGGCTGTTCGCGCACAACGGGCTGATCCGCGACTTCCACAAGCTGCGCCGCGACCTGACGATGAAGGTCGATCCCGCGCTGTTCCCGACACTCGAAGGCTCGACCGACTCCGAACTGATGTTCCGCCTCGCGCTGACCTACGGCCTCGAGCAGACGCCGCTGCCGGCGCTCGAGCGGATGGTCGGCGTGGTCGAGGAGAGCGCCGCGCGGCATCGCGTGGCCGACCCGCTCAACATGACGATCTGCGCGACCGACGGCGAACGGATCATTGCAGTGCGCTATTCGAGCGAACGGCAGTCGCGCTCGCTGTTCCACAGCACGTCGTTCAAGCACCTGCACGAGCTGTATCCGCACAACCCGCGCATCGCCGAAGCCGGCGACGACGCGTTCATGGTCGTGTCCGAGCCGCTCGTCGACTTGCGGGGCGCGTGGGAGGAAGTACCGGAGAGCACGGCAATCGTCGCGCAGGGGGCCGATGTGCAGCAGCGGCCGTTCGGGCCGCGGCGGAAATAGCGCGGCAGGCTGCCATACGCGCCGTCAGGCGCGACGATCAAACCGCATCCGAACCGAATCAAGTCCGGCGGGCAGCCGGCGCGAACGGGCGCGCGGCCGCGGCATTGCGGTGAACCCGAGCCGTTCGTACAGCGCGCGGGCCCTCGCGTTGCGGGTCAGCACGTCGAGGACGACATCGCGGCTGCCGTCGGCCGGCAATGCCCCCGTGTCCAGCGCGTCACGGAACAACGCGCTGAAGATCCCCGTCCCGCGCTGTCGCTCGTCGGTTGCGCAATGCGCGACGAGAATCTGCGAACGCTTCGGTGCCGGAATTTCCGTTTCGAGAATCAGCCCGCGCAACAGCTGCCCGATCGTGCGGCGCACGCCGAAGAAGCGCGCCAGTGCCCACACAACATGCACGTCGTCGAACATCGTCCGTTGCCCGTCGTGAATCGCCATCACGGCGAGCACGGTGCCGTCGTCAGCGACCGCGACGCGATGCCGGCGCCACGAAAAGCGCCCATGGCGCGACCGGAATGCCTGCTGCAGGAAAGCGATGCAGCGCGCATCGCTTTCGCCGAGAAAAAACCCGAATTCCGCCACACCGGACGCAAACACGAGCGGCCCGCACGACGCCGCGTCATTCGCCTCGGCCGCACGAAACCGCACGCGCTCGCCGGCACGCGGAGCCGCTTGCGCGAACGCACCGGCCAGCGTCATCCGCTGCGCCCCGCGAGTCGCGATAACACGGCGACCGTCCGGCTGATCTGTTCCGGCTCGTGCGTCGAGCAGATGAAGAAGCGCAGGCGCGCAGCCTTTTCCTCGACGGCCGGATAGAAGATCGGCTGCACGTTGATCCCTTCGTCGAACATCGCATTGGCCCATTGCGCGGCCTTCAGCGAGCTCCCCGTGATCACCGGCACGACCGCGAACCCGGCACTCGTGCCCGTGTTCAACCCGGCGGCGCGCGCCTCGGTCAGGAACTGCCGCCCGCGCGCCTGCAGTTGCGCGACGCGCTCCGGCTCGGCCTGCAGACGCTCGAGCGCCGCCAACGACGCTTCGGCGAGCGTCGGCGCGAGCCCGACGCTGTACAGGAAACCCGGCGCCAGATGGCGCAGCATGTCGACCAGCGGCTGGCAGCCGGCGATGAACCCGCCGCAGCCGGCCAGCGTCTTGCTCATCGTGCCCATCCACATGTCGACCTGGTCGGGCGCGACGCCGCAGTGCTCGCGGATGCCCTTGCCGGTCGCGCCGAGCACACCGAGCGAATGCGCCTCGTCGACCAGCAGGAATGCACCGTGGCGCGTCTTCACGTCGACGAAGCGCTGCAAGTCGGGGAAATCGCCGTCCATGCTGTACAGCCCTTCGATCGCGATCAGCACGTGCCGGTATTCGCGGCGCACGCGCGACAGCAGTTCGTCGAGCGCCTGCCAGTCGTTGTGCGCGAAGCTCAGCCGCTTCGCGCCGCTCAGCTGCGCGCCCTGCACGATGCTGTTGTGCGCGAGCGAATCGTGGACGACCAGATCGCCGGGGCCGAACAGCGCACCGATCACGGTCACGTTCGTCGCATGGCCGCTCACGAACGCGACACAGTCGTCGGTCTCGTAGAACGCGGCCAGCGCGCGCTCGAGGTCGCGCTGCACCGGACGCTCGCCCGCGACCATCCGGCTCGCGGAGGCCGACGTGCCGTAACGGTCGATCGCGGCTTTCGCACGTGACGACACGGCCGGATCGCCGGCCAGGCCGAGGTAGTTGTAGTTCGCGAAGTTCAGGTACTCGCGGCCGCCGATCTGCGTCGTCGCACCGGCCACGCCTTCATGCACGCGGAAAAACGGCGAGTCGACGCGCAGCTTCTCGCCCATCTCGCGCATGATCCGGACCTGCTGATACTGCGGCATCGATTCGAAGCGGCTGCGCGCCGACGCGGTCTGTGCGGCCTGCGTGCCGGGCACGCCCGGTGCCGCGGCAGCATCCGTTGCGCGCTCCAGTTGCCGTTTCAGCGCTTTCGCCGCCAGTTGCTGGCGAAGATGCTCTCCCAGTGCCATTGCTTCCTTCGCTTTATCTCGAAAAGACGCTATGTTACGCCGCGCAATATGAAAAAGCGTGGTGTCACGCGTCGGGAAACTCAGTCCACTGCCATGCGTCGGGTTGGGCCAGCAGCGCGTCGACCAGCCGGAAATTCATCTCGTGGCTCGGCCGCAGCGCACTCACGCGCGCCAGCAGCGGCGCGCCGGCCAGCGCCAGATCGCCGACCAGGTCGAGCACGCGATGCCGGACGAACTCTTCCGGCAGCCGCATCCCGCCCAGCACGCGATTGCCGACGATGGACGCCGTGCACGACGGCCGCGCGCCGCGCAGGATCGGCACCCCGCGCAGATAACCGGCGACGATCGCGGGTACCGCCCACTTCACGCGGCCGTACGAGCGCGACGGCGCGATTTCGGTCGCGAATGCGGCCGGCGTCAACGCACCGTCCCAGTGCATGTCGCCGAAGCCGCGCAGGTCGTTGCGCACGCTCAGTTCGTAACGCGGCGCCGGCTCGATCCGCATTTCGCGCCGCTGGTCGCCGTTGCCATCCGTGACGACGACGGGCCGCAGCACGCGGATGAAGCGCTTCGGCGCATCGAGCGCGACACGGCCGCACGCGCGGATGGCGTCCACCCACGGCGCGGCGCTGCCATCGAGAATCGGTACTTCCTCGGCATCGATCTCGACGATCGCGTGATCGATCTCGCACGCGAGCAGCGACGCGAGCAGATGCTCGATCGTGCGAACGCCGACGCCGTCGGCATTGCGCAGCATCGTGCACAGCGGCTGCGCGCGGCGCAGCGCGGGATCGACCGGCAGCGTCGCGAGCGTGCGCCCCTGCGCGACGCGACGGAACGTGATGCCCGTCACGCCCTCTTCCGGACGAGCGGGCAGGATCCGTACACCGACCCGGCGCCCCGTGTGCAGCCCATGACCGTCGATCGCCAGCGGTCGTGCCAGCGTGCCCTGCTGCGTTGACCAGCCGGACGGCGCGCTCATCGCGCGACCGCCAGCGTCGGCGACGCCTGGCCCGCCACGGACGCCTGCCGCGTATCGAGCATCGCACGCGCTTCGCCGTCGATCGCATGCTTCGCCGCGAGCGCCGCGACGGCCTCCTGCGCGGCATCCGTCGCCGAACCGGCATCCGCATCGGTCGACGCGCCGATCGAATCGACGATACGTCCGGCCAGCGTCGTCACCGACGCGCCCTCGGCAATCGCCATCACCGACAGCTTGACCTCGAACGCTTCCTCGACCGCGAGGCCGAGTTCCATCCCCATCAGCGAATCCATGCCCATGTCGAGCACCGACTTGTCGAGCGCGATGCGGTCCGGCGTCATGTGCAAAATCCGCGCGATCTGCGCCTGCAGCGTCCGCGCCACCAGCGCGATCGCTTCGTCGCGCGGCAACGCCAGCACTTCTTCCCGCAACTGCGTGCCGCCGTCGCGCGCATCGCCGCCGCTCGCGTGCGATTGCAGCAGCGAATACCGGCGGGCCTTCGCGGCCGGCATGCCGCGCGCTACCGCGTGCCAGTCGAGCCGGACCACGGCTTCGCCTGCCGCGCCCGCCACCAGTACGCGCTCGAGCGCGACCATCGCCTCGTCGGACGTGATCGACGCACCGCCGATCCGCGACTGCAACGCCTCGCGCGTATCCGCGTGGCGCGCGAGGAAGCCGACGTCCTCGAGCGGCCCCCAGGCCATGAACGTACCCGGCAATCCCTCCGCGCGACGATGTTCGACGAGTGCCTCGAGGAAGGTGTTGGCCGCGACGTAGTTCGACTGCCCCGGATTGCCGAGATAGGTCGTCGCCGACGAATAGACCACGAACAGGTCGAGCGGCAACGCGCGCGTCGCGCGATGCAGGTTCCACGCGCCGGCCACCTTCGGTGCGAGCACCGCGGCCATGCGCGCATCGTCGAGATTGCGCACGAGCCCGTCGTCGATCGACATCGCGGAATGCAGCACGCCCTTGAGCGGGCTGCCGCGCCGGACGGCCTCGATCATCGCGTCGACTGCCGCTGCGTCGGTCACATCGCACGCCACGACATCGACCGTGACGCCGAGCGTCGTGCGCCAGCGCTCGACTTCCTCGCGTGCGGCAGCAGCGAGCTCGCCGGAACGGCTCGCCAGCGTCAGCCGGCGTGCGCCACGCTCGACCATCCAGCGCGCGCTCGCGAAACCGAGCCCGCCCGTGCCGCCAACCACCAGGTACGTGCCATGCGGATCGAGCGCGAGCGAACCCGCGCGCGTAACGCCGCGCGTCGGGGCCGGCGTGCCGGACGGATAGGTCACGAGCACCTTGCCGATCTGGCGCGCCTGCTGCATGTAGCGGAACGCATCTTCCGCCCGTTCGGCCGGAAACGCGCGATACGGCAGCGGATGCAGCACGCCTGCCTCGAACAGCGCCATCACTTCGCCGAACAGGCGCGCGGTCAGCTCCGGCAACGCCCCCATCAACTGGTCGGCGTCGATGCCGAAATAGCTGATGTTGTTGCGGAACGGCCGCAGCCCGATATGGCTGTTTTCGTAGAAGTCGCGCTTGCCGAGCTCGAGGAAACGACCGAACGGCCGCAGCGTATCGATGCTGCGCACCATCGCTTCGCCCGCGAGCGAATTCAGCACGATGTCGATGCCCTGGCCACCCGTCAGCGCGCGAATCTCGTCCGCGAACGCGAGGCTGCGCGAATCGAGCACGTGGTCGGCGCCGAGCAGGCGCACGAACTCGCGCTTCTCGTCGCTGCCGGCCGTCGCGAACACTTCCGCGCCGAAGTGGCGCGCGAGCTGGATCGCGGCGATCCCGACCCCACCCGCGCCGCCGTGCACGAGCACGCGCTCGCCGCGACGCAGACGCGCGAGCTCGACGAGTGCGTAGTACGCGGTGAAGAACGTGGTCGGTACGGTCGCCGCTTCCTCGAACGACAACCGCTCGGGTTTCAGTGCGATCGCTTGCGCGCGCGTCCTGACGCGCGTCGCGAACGAAGCCGGCGCGAAGCCGAGCATCGCATCGCCCGGCGCGAATTCCGTCACGGCGTTGCCCACCCGCACGACGCGGCCGGACAGTTCCATGCCGATCGTCGCGCCCGCGAAGCCGGTCTCGACCGCTTCATCGGACAAGAGCCCCATCGCATACATCACGTCGCGGAAATTGAGGCCGGTGGCAACGGGCTCGATCTCCACCTCGTCGTCGCCCAGCGGGCTTTCCGGCAACGCGAACCATTCGAGATTGCGCAACGAGCCCGGCGCATCGAACGCGAGCACGGCCGCACGCGCGATCGTGCCATCGTTGCGGGCCGCCGCCTGCGCGGCCGTCAGCATGCGCGGCACCTGCCGCCCGTGTGCGCCGAGGACGACCTCTTCCTCGACCGCCGCGCCGGTCAGCTCGCGAATCAGCGCGTCGGGGATCCGGTCCGCCGCCCGATCAACGTCGATCAGGCGGCACGCGAGTTCGGGATGCTCGTTCGCCAGCACGCGACCGAGACCCCACAGCGTGGCCTGTTCCGGATGCGCATTCGCGGTCCCGGCGAACGGCGCGCCGCCGCGCGTGACGACGGTCAGCCGCGAGGCCGCGTTCGCGTTCGGCTGCGCACCGAGCGTGCGAACGAGTTCCGCAAGAGCGATCACGCCGTTACGCTGCGCGGCCATCAGGCCATCGCCCGTCGCCGATTCGGCGAGCGGCGTTTCCGGCGCGCAGAAGACGACATGCGCCGGCCGGCCGGCCGGCAACGACGCGATCGCATCGGCCGCGTGCGTGACGTCGACGATATCGGCCGGATAGCCCGCGCGCGCCAGTGCGTCGGCCAGCCGCCCGCCGAAACTGCCGGCGGCATCCGGTGCGTGCACGACGAGCCATTGCTCGCTGCGTGCAAGCGTATCGAGATCGCTCTGATCCTCGCCGCGTTGCGCGACCACGGCACTCGCGGGGTTGCGCGCGATGACGAACGTCGGCGTGCCGTCCAGATCGAGCGATTGCTCGACGTGCCGCACGACGTCGACGAAGCCCGCGCGTTCGAGCGCCGCATCGAGATCCGCCGGTGTCAGTGGCGCGGACGCATCGGCTTCCGTCGACGAAGCCTGCGCGCCGAATACGATGTCGGAGAAACGGCCACGACGCGACTCGGCCAGCAGCAGCAATCCGCCAGGCGCCAGCCATGACCGCATTGCATTCAGCGCGTCGGCCACATCGTGCCGGCCGCTCAACGCGCGGTTCGCGACGATCAGGTCGTAAGGGCCGGCTTCGTCGGCCGCCAGCGACAGCCGCTCGCCTGACTGCAACGCAACCGTGCGCACCGCCGCTTCCGCATCCGCGTCGAACCCGGCAAGTTGGCCGGCAGTCGCCGCAATTGTGTGATCGCAGCGCGCGGCCGCGAGATGCATGCCGAGCGTCTGCAGCACGTCGCCATCCGTCGCGCCCAGCTCGAGCACGCGCAACCGGCGTGCCGGTTGCCATGCGTCCACCGCCTGCTCGACGCTCGCGGCCAGCAACGCGTGCACGTGCTGCCACGTCGGCGATGCGGCCAGGAGTTGTTCGACCAGGCTATGCCCGGTCGGCGACAGCAGACGGGCACCGTCCTTCGCGCCATTCAGCACGTCCGGCAACGCGGCGCCGCAATGCGCGAGCAGCGTCAGCTCGGCCACGTGCCCCGGCGATTCGGCCAGCAGCCCGCGCCACAGCTCGTCGAGCGGCGGCAACGCCGCGCACGCCGCGTCGTCGCGCACGAGCAGCGCGCCAGCGCGATGAGCGAGACCGTCCTCGACCAGCATGTCGGCAAGACGTGCGGCCAGTGCCTCACGCCCGGCCGCCGGCTGCCATGTGCCGGCGAATGCGCCGAGCGCATCGAACGCGCGGAGCGCGTAGAGGCTCGCCAGCACATCAAGCAGCGGCAGGATTTCGGTCAGATGCTGCGTCCGGCGGCCGTCGTGCCCGGCTGCATCGAGCCGCGCGGCAGCATGCGCGAGCAACGTGTCGGGGGCCGGCAAACCGGCTGCATTGACGTCACCCGGCAGCGGCACCTCTTCAAGACGGTAGACGAAGCGCGCGGGCGGGTTCTGCCGGCGGCCGACGAGGTCGACGCGCCGGAACCGGCAAGCGCCGAGCCGCACGACGATCGCGCCGCGCGCGTCGAGGAATTCGAAATGCGCGACGATCGAATGCGGGCTGTGGCGATCAATCCGCACGAGCACCCGCTCGACCGTGTCGCCGCGCAGATAGTCGACCCGGCCGATCTGCACCGGCACGTAAGCCGGATGCTCGCCTTCGCGCGCATGCGCCGCCAGCAGTGCGAACAGCGGATGAAACCCGCTGTCCATCAGCGCCGGATGCAGCAGATAGGCGGACAATGCCCGCGCGTCGCCGCATGCGGCCGGCGCTGCAATGTCGGCCAGCGCCGCACCGTCATCCGCGGCGACCCGCACGGTGCGAACCCAGCGGAATGCCGGACCGTAGCTGAGGCCAATGGCCGCCGTGTTTGCGTACAGCGTGTCGCCTTCGGCGGCGGGCACCGCGAGCAGGCGATCGAGCGCATCGGACGGCACGACGCTCGCATCGCCGAGCGTGTTGCCGCTTTCCAGCATCCGCCCCGTCACGTTCAGCGTCCATGCCCCGTCGGACATCCGGTCGCGCGTCTCGATCGTGAAGGTCGCGGTACGCGGCTCGATCACGAGCCGGAACAGCTTCGCCTGCTGCGGCTGGAATACCACCGGCGTGCGGATCTCGACGTTTTCGAGTGCCGCATCCGGCGTATCGAAGAAGGTGCGTGCCGCGGCGAGCGCCATTTCCACGTAGCCCGCACCCGGGAACGCCACGCCGCCGTCGACGACGTGATCGGCCAGCATCGGCAGCTTCGCCGGATCGAGCTGGTTTTCCCACGCGAATGCGTGTTCGTGCAGGCGGTAGCCGAGCAGCGGATGCTCGCGACGACGATTGACGAGGCCGTAGCCTTCGACGGTCGGCGTCAGCCAGAAGTGGTCGCGCTGCCACGGATAGGACGGCAATGCCGCACGCGCATCGCCCGGCGCGAAGCGGTCGGGATCGACGCTCGCACCGTGCGCGATCGCCGCGAGAATCGCTTGCCGCAGCGTCGCCGCGCTGCCGTGATCGCGCTTGAGCGTCGGCAGCGCCACGCCGGTCGCGCCGGCGGCCGCGAATGCCTGCTTCACGTACGTGCGCAGGATCGAATGCGGCGAGACCTCGACGAACAGCCGGACGCCCTGCTCGATCAGATGTGCGATGCCGTCGCCGAAGCGCACCGGCTCGCGAATATTGCGCCACCAGTAGCGGGCGTCGAGCTCGGTGCCGGCCAGCGCGCCGCCGGTCACGGTCGACACGAACGTGCCGTTGCCCGGCTGGGGCCGCAGGCTCGCCAGCTCGGCCAGCACGACCGGCTCGATGCGGTCCATGTGGCTGCTGTGGAACGCGTAGTCGAGATCCAGCATCTGGAAGAACTTGCCGCTGCCGCGCAGCGCGGCCTCCAGTGCCTGCAAGCCCTGCAGCTCGCCCGCGAGCGTCACCGCGTCGGGGCTGTTGATGCCCGCGATCTCGACGCGCCGCGCCAGCCCGTGGCGCGCGATCAGTTCGCGCGCCGCCGCGTCGCCGATGCCGACGGCCGCCATCCGGCCGCTGCCGCGCGTCATCGCCTGCGCGCGGCTGCGGATCTTGATCACGCGAACCGCGTCGGCGAGCGACAGCGCGCCCGTCACCCACGCCGCGGCAATCTCGCCGACGCTATGGCCGATCGCCGCGTCGTAACGCATCCCGCGCGCGTCGATCACGCGAATCATGCCGACCTGGATCGCGAACAGTAGCGGCTGCGCGTTCTCCGTCGCGGCGAGCCATTCGGCGCCCGCGCCGGCCAGCCATTCCGCGCTCGCGCCGCCGCGCATCACGTCGACGAGCGACGAGCTGCCATCGGCACACCACAGCGCGTCGACTTCGTCGAGCGCCGCGCGGAACACGGCGTTCTCCGCATAGAGTTCGTTGCCCATCCCGACCCACTGGCAGCCGTTGCCCGAGAAGACGAGCGCGGTGCGCACCGCATCGGCCGGGGCCTGGCCGGTTGCCACGCAGGCCGGCAGCCCTTCCGCTGCCGGCTGGGCCAGTGCCGCAAGCGCGGCGCGGCCTTCGGCTACGCTGGCCGGTGCAACGATTGCGCGGTGTTCCAGCCATTGGCGCCGACGTGCGGCCGCGGCGGCCAGCGCCTGCCAGTCGCCGCCGTTGTCGAGCATTGTCAGATAGCGGCCCGCGAGCGCGCCGAGCGCATTCGCGCTGCGCGCGGTCAGCACGAGCGGCGACAGTTGCGCGTGCGTCGGCTCGGGCGCGGCCGTCGACGCCTCGTTTGCAACCGGCGCCTCCGTCAGCACGACGTGCGCGTTCGTTCCGCCGAAGCCGAACGAGTTGACGCCGATCGTCAGGGGCGCGTCGCCCGCGTCGAGCGGCATGTAGCGATCGACGACACGCAGGCGCCCGCCGTCGAAATCGATCCCGGGATTAGGTGTGACGAAGTGCAGCGAGCGCGGCACCGCGCGATGCTTCAGGCACAGCACGGCCTTCAGCAAGCCGGCCATGCCGGATGCCGTTTCGAGATGGCCGATATTGGTCTTGACCGAACCGATCAGCAGCGGACGATCCGCCGGGCGCTCGCCCGACACGACGTCGATCAGCGCACGCGCCTCGATCGGATCGCCGACCGCCGTGCCGGTGCCATGCGCTTCGAGATAGGCCAGCGACTGCGGATCGATGCCCGCGCGCGCGTAGACGCTGCGAAGCAGCGACGCCTGCGCGGCCGCGCCCGGCACGCTGATGCCGCCCGGCGTGTGGCCGACCGAGTTCACGCCGGAGCCGGCGATCACCGCGTGGATCGTGTCGCCGTCGGCGAGCGCGCGATCGAGCGGCTTGAGCAGCACGAACGCGCCGCCTTCCGAGCGGACATAGCCGTCGCCGGTTGCATCGAACGTGCGGCAACGGCCGCGCGGCGACAGCATCGACGCCTTGGAGAAGCTGACGAAACCGAACGGGTGCAGCAGCAGGTTGACGCCGCCCGCGAGCGTCACGTCGGCTTCGCCGGACTGCAGCGCCTTGACGGCCTGGTGGAGTGCGACGAGCGACGACGAGCAGGCCGTGTCGACGGACATGCTCGGGCCGCGCAGGTCGAACAGGTAGGACACGCGGTTCGACGCGATGCTCAGGGTGTTGCCGGTCGCCGAATATGGATCGATCACGTTCAGATCGTCCATGTTGCGGTTGCCGTAATCCATGCTGGCGGCGCCGACGAAGACGCCGCAATTGCTGCCGCGCATGTCGGCCGGGCGCACGCCCGCATCCTCGAATGCTTCCCATGCAAGTTCGAGCAGCAAGCGCTGCTGGGGGTCCATCTGGGCCGCTTCGCGCGGGGAAATGCCGAAGAACGCGGCATCGAAGCCGGCGACGTTGTCGACGACGCCGGCCGAGAACGTGTAGCTCTTGCCCGGCTCGCGTTTGGACGGGTGCTGGTAGAAGTCGGTGCCGAAGCGGTCGGCGGGGATTTCGGTGACTGCGTCGCGTTCGTCGCGCAGCAGTTGCCAGAAGTCGCCGAGATTGTTCGCGCTTCCGGGAAACCGACAAGCCACCCCAATTATTGCAATCTTGCTGTTCATCTTTTATGTCGCTTTCTCGGATGCGTGCGGTTCTTCCGCGCGATTTCCGTCGTCTTGTACCACATGCAGCAGCGCCGCCCCAAGCTCTTCGGCTGCCAAATTCCGGCATTCGGGAGCATCTGTGCCGTAATTTCGCCAAATGAAGTAGTCGCTGGTTTGTGGAGAAACGCCCAGCTTTTCGAATACGTGAGGTAACGCGGGAACGTGGTCGCCGTAAAAACAAACGACTGTTTCACGATCACTGGTGCGCAAATGATCGAGCAAGCGCCCGATCATTGCGTCGGCGTTTTCAATGTGGCGAAGGTATGCAGTCAGGTCGCGCCAGGAAGTGCCCTCGCCCAGAGTATGCCTTGAAGACGATTCCCCAGGCAAAACCTGCTCCAGGTGCAGCGGGCCGTGATTTTCCATCGTCATCGCAAAGACGAAGCGCGGGCAGTCGCCGCCCGCCTCATCGAGTTCCGCGAAGATCGACTCGGACACTGCGGCATCCGCCACGTACGGACCGGCACGGGAGGCCGATTCAAAGTGGCGGATATCGAGAAAACGCGTGAAGCCGAGCAACGGAAATACCCGGTGCCGCCCGAAGAAATCGGCGTAATACGGATGAATCGCGACTGTATCGTAGCCGCAACTATTGAACCAGGATGCGAGCGAAGAGATTTTATTTCTTACAAATGCGTAAGGATAAAAGCGCGCATATCCAAGCGAAAAGGATTCCGTGCCGGTTAGCACCGCGAATTCCGTTCGCATGGTGTTTGCCCCCCACGCAGGGACCGTCATCTCGCCATGCCAGACGGCCTCGCGACGCGCCTCGTCGAAGCGCCTGAAGAGACTCGGCTCGACCGCCTCTCCAAGCCGGCGCGCATCGAAGAACGATTCGCTCTGGATCATGATCACGTCAGGGCGCCGACCCGGCTTGCCGGTTGCGAACGGTCCGGCCGCCACAACTTCGCGGAACCGGCGAAACGTCGCGGGACGCAAGCCGTTGAGCAGATAGCCAACGAACACAGCAAAAAAACCGTGGCGACGCTGGTCGGCATCGGGATCGAGTGTCAGCGGCACACGGGCGGCCACGAGCACGGCCAGCATGAACGACAACCCGACCGTGAGCCAGGCCAGCATGCCGGAGCCTGCAGGTGCGGGGCGCTCGACGACGAAGCCCGCGATCACGAGCACGATGCCGGCACCGATCGCGACAACCTTGCCGACGCTCAGGAACGGCAGGTAAAGACGGGGATGCGAGAACAACTGACTGAATAGGCTCAGATCGGTAAAAACGAACGGCTCACGCAACGACTCGTACTTCGCATTACTGACTGCGGCGACAAGACCGATGAGCGCCAGTGCCGTGCAGGCCGAGATAAGCGGCCGCGACGTGACGGCGAACACCGCGTCGAACAGGAAGACTACGGAAAGAATGTGAAGCACTGACGACAGCGGCGGTCGCCGCAGCGGCGCGCGCGGGACAGCGATCGCGTCGACCGCGAACGACAGCGCGACGGCGGCCGTCAACGTCACGGCGAGACGCGCGCTCAATTGGCCCGGTCCTTCGACGGCAGATACGAAAGGCGGTCGAGGATCGCGTCGGCGAGTGCGGCGGGCAGCAGCGGCAGGAGGCGCATGCCGAATGCGAGCAACCCGGGAAATGCGATCTCGCTTCGGCCCGCATCGAGCCGTCGGCGGATGTAGGCGGCCGAGCGTTCGGCGCTCCAGAGGAACGGCTTGTCGCCAGGGAATACATCGCTCATGGCCGTCTTCACGAAGCCGGGCAGGATGACCGTCACGCCCACGCCGTCGCGCGCCAGCAGCGGGCGCACGGAATCGCCATAGGCCTTGATCGCGGCCTTGCTCACGCAATAGGCCGGTGAGATCGCCATGCCGCGCAGTGCCGCGATCGAACTGACCATCGCGATCCGGCCGCGCTTGCGCGCGCGCATCCGGTCGACAACCGGCAGGACCGTGTGCAATGCGCCGTAGAGATTCGTGTCGATGACGTGAGCCGTGCGCTCCAGGCCCTCCCAGTCACTCGCATCGGCGATCGTGCTGGCCACGCCGGCGTTTGCGATCAGGAGGTCGATCGGGTGACGGGTGTCGAACTCGGTCAACCACGCGGCAATCGACGCCGCATCGCGTACGTCGACCGTGCCCGTATGGACCGTGGCGCCGCGCGCCCGGCAGGCAGCTGCGGTTACATCGACCTCGGCGGTATTGCGGCCGACGATGCCGAGCGTCGTCCCCGGCTGCGCATAGGCGAGCGCCAGCGCACGGCCGAGGCCGGCACTCGCGCCGGTGATGACGATGCTGCGCGGCAGTTGATCAGGCATCCGCGCGATCCAGGCGCTCGACCGCTCCCGCGACCGCCATCTCGATGCCGGTTCGGGTGTAGAAATCGCCGTTGATTTGCGTGTGATGCATCACGTAGTCGAGAAACGCCTGGTACAGCACGCTGTCAGGCGGCCCGGCGTCGCGCCAGAATGCGTCGAGCCCACCCTGCCACGTCAGCCCCGGCATATCGTAGATCGCCGTGCCAAGTGCGATCAGAGGCCGCCGATGGTGCAGCGCGGACAGCCCAACGGTACTGTTGACCACGACGACGCCACGCGCGTGCTCGAGCAGCGTCGGCAGATGACCTGCGTCGACGAACCGCAGACGAGCACCGATCCCAAGTTCGGCAGCACGTTGACGCACATGACGGCGATAGTCGATCAGCCCCGTATCGAGCGGGTGATTCTTGATGACGAGATGCATGTCCTCCCGCGCATGCCGGGCGAATGACGCGAGCACCTGGTCAATTGCGGCCAGCACGCCATCGAATGGTGAGTGAGCGACGATCTGGGCATCGGAATTCAATTGGAGCGGGAACAGGTAGTACGGATGCCTTGAAACTAGCAATTCGTCCGTGACCTGCTCCGCTTCGCTGGCATAGCTCCGCTTGCTGAGCATGCGGCTCGCCAGCCCCGAGTATTCGACCAGCCCGTTGCGCGGCCGATGGCTGCGGTAATGCGGGAAGCGGGCCGCAAAAAGCGTATTGGCGACGCGATAGCTGATATCGTGGAACGCGCGCTCGTAGAGATTGTAGCCGGTCGGCTGACCCGGCGCGCTCGACGGCGTGCTGACGCGCTGGTCGAGATACCACGACGGATCTCTCGGCAACCGGGAGCGGCCGTTGACGCCATGCCGCTCGAGCGTCAGCCAGTGCGGGCGGATATAGCCTTCTTCGAACACGTGGACGTTCAGCCCGCCGGCCTGCGCTACGTCGTGCATGGGTCGATGAATGTCACGGCAGTCTCCAAACATGATGACGTCCGAAATATCCTTTGAACGCACGATCTGCGCGTACCAGTCAGGCAAGCCCGCCGGCTCGCCACGGTAATCCAGCGCCGCGTTCGCACCGCCATACAGGAGATCGCCGCCGCAGAAATTGACCCGGTGCGTCGCATGCCCACGCCTGCGCAGCGCGCCGGACAAACGACTGAAAAAAGGTGAAGCCGTGCCCTGCAATACAAGAAACGAGCGAGACATCGAATGTCGACCGACAAAACGAGCCCCGCCGAGCATGTCGACGGGTCGACTCGAACTCGGCCCAGGCTCTCCATTGAATAACAGCGGGCACTGTCAGCCGCTCCGGGAGACGCGAATATAGCATTGAGGACGCAATAAATACAGACCGTGCCAAATAGCCACAAGTTGGCGGATTTCGCATCGGATCGTATAATCAGCGGCCCCGGGCACTTTAAGCCGCCCGACGGAATCCTGCCGGCGCGATGCGCGCCAATTCCTAACTAATTCCTTACCCGGTGGGCCGTGCAGCCTCCCCACGAAGGCTGCGAAAAATACTGCCGTGGAATAATTGCTTGTTATGCTTGACCGACATTCTGCTCTTTTGTCATAAATTCGCCACAGTATTTTTGTGGAGTTCAAAGAGCCAATCAGTCTGGATGAGAGAAGTTGGTGGAAAACGTATCAGGTAGCACGGCGACATCGCCCGCGCAGCGGCCTGGAAAACTCGGTGCGCGGATCAAGAAGATCAATCGGCTGTTCGCCGCGACGGTTATCCTCCCGACGGCCATTGCAACACTTTACTTCGGCCTGATTGCATCCGACGTCTACGTTTCGGAATCGCGCTTCGTCGTCCGCTCCGCATCGCGCCAGACGCAGACGAGCATGGTCAGTGCACTCCTGCAAGGCACGACCTTCGGGAAGGCGCAGGACGATACCTATTCCGTAATCGACTACATCCAGTCCCGCGACGCGTTGCGGGAACTGAACCAGCACAACTACATAGTCGACGCATACTCGCAGCACGGCGATTTCGTCAGTCGCTTCCACAGCTGGATCGACAACAGCTTCGAATCGCTGTGGAAATACTACGGCCAGCACGTCGTGACGGTCGACTTCGACTCGGCATCGGCAATCACGACGCTGCAGGTGCGCGCCTATACGGCACAGGATGCGGCCAGGATCAACTCGACGCTGCTCGACATCAGCGAACACCTGGTGAACCGTATGAACGAGCGGGCGGCCACCGACACCGTTCAGTTCGCGCAGGCCCAGGTCGAACTCGCCACCGCGAAGGCCAAGGACGCTGCAGCGGCGATGGCGACCTATCGCAATTCGCACACGGTCTTCGATCCCGACAAGCAGTCGGCGCTGCAGTTGCAACAGGTCACCTTGCTGCAAAACCAGATGCTCGCGGCGCGTTCGCAACTGCTGCAGCTCCTCGCGATCTCGCCGCAGAACCCGCAAATTCCGGTTCTGAAGACCAACATCGCGGCGCTCGAAGCACAAATCAAGGATGCCACCGGCAATGTCGCGGGTGGCAAGGGCTCGCTGTCCGACAAGGCTGCCGCATACGCACGCCTGCAACTGGATTCGCAATTCGCCGACAAGCAACTCGGGTCCGCCATGTCGGCCCTCGAGAATGCGCGCGCGGAAGCCCAGCGGAAGCAGTTGTATCTCGAGCGGCTCGTCCAGCCGAACACGCCCGACGTGGCGATCGAACCGAAACGCCTCAAGCGGATTTTCGAGGTATTCGCTGTCGGCATGATTGTCTGGGGCGTGCTGAGCCTGCTGCTGGCAGGCGTACGCGAGCACCACGACTGATCGGAGCGCACGGTGACACACGACACACCGCTCTACCGCTCGTTCCAGATTCAATGTCGCGTGGTTGGCGCGTTGCTGATGCGCGAGATTCTGACGCGCTATGGCCGACACAATCTCGGATTCCTGTGGGTTTTTCTGGAGCCGATGTCATTTACGCTGGGCGTGACCGCGCTGTGGACGGCAACCAAGGCCACCCACGGCCTCAATCTGCCGATCACGGCATTCGCGGTCACCGGCTATTCGACCATCCTGCTTTGGCGGAACTGCGCGAACCGCTGCGCCCTTGCCATCGAACCGAATCAGAGCCTGCTCTACCACCGCAACGTGCGGGTAATCGATTTCTTCATCGCGCGCCTGCTGGTCGAGATATCCGGTGCGACGAGGTCATTTCTGTTCCTGTCGATCTTTTTCATCATGTTTGGCATGATGGATCCGCCTCACGACATTTCGCTCGTGTTGGGCGGGTGGATCTTCCTCGTCATACTGGGCTCGGGTCTTGGCTTCACGATCGGCGCACTCAGCGAGCGCAGCGAAACGATCGATCGTCTCTGGCATACCGTCGCCTACCTGCTGTTTCCGCTGTCCGGCGCGGCCTTCATGGTCCAATGGTTGCCTCCCGCCGCACAGAAGATCGTGCTGTGGATTCCGATGGTGCACGGCCCGGAAATGCTTCGTGCAGGTTACTTCGGCTCACTCGTGAAACCCCATTACGATGTCACGTACATGGTTATCTCGGATCTTGTCCTGCTGCTGATCGGGCTGTGGCTCGTGCGTGATACCAGCCTGCGAGTGGAACCGGAATGATCGAACTCACCAACGTCATCAAGACTTACCATACGCGCCAAGGCAGACGCACGGTCCTGGATCGTATCAACCTGCGGGTCGACAAGGGTCAGAAGCTGGGGATCCTCGGCCGCAACGGCGCCGGCAAATCGACGATGATCCGCATGATCAGCGGTGCCGAGTTGCCGACGTCCGGCCGGGTGGCGCGCACCATGAGCGTTTCCTGGCCGCTTGCATTCGGCGGCGCATTCCAGGGCAGCCTGACCGGCATGGACAATCTGCGCTTCATCTGCCGCGTCTATGGCGCCGACGCGGCGCAGGCGGAGCCGTTCGTTCAGGAGTTCTCGGAATTGGGCTACTACCTGCGCGAGCCCGTCAAAACCTACTCGGCGGGGATGCGAGCACGGCTGGCTTTCGCGATCTCGATGGCTATCGAATTTGATTGTTTTCTGATCGACGAGATCATCGCCGTCGGGGACAGTCGGTTCCATGAGAAATGTCACCACGAACTGTTCGAACGACGCCGCGACCGCTCGCTGATTATCGTCAGCCACGATGCAGGCTACATCCGGCAGCACTGCGATCATGCAGCGGTCCTCGTAGAGGGCAAGCTGCATACTTTCGACGCGATCGACGACGCCTACTCGTTTTACCAGAATACGATTCATCAATGACGGTCGGATCGCTCCGATAACACAAGACGTGCGCGCAATTCGCCCCTCCCTGCTGGTTCGCCTGCAATGCAACCTGGCGACGAAGCTTCCGTCGCCGCTGATGGCCATAACGCGTCGCTACCTGCGAGGGCGCGCGGTACGCAAAGCTGCACCGGATGCACATCGCACACGGCAGTTGCTGATCGACGTCTCGATCATTGCGCGACATGATGCAGGCACGGGCATTCAGCGCGCCGTACGCTCGCTCTCACAGGAACTCCTGAAAGCGCCGCCGCCCGGATTCGAAGTGCGTTTCATTCATGCGACGCGCAAACGCCCCTATCGCTACGCACATGCGTACACGGCAGCACTGACCGGAGCGGCAGCAGCCGATACATCCGACGAGCTCGACGCCCGGCCGGGCGATCTATTCATTGGCCTGGATCTCGCGAGTCGCATCCTGCCGGCGCGGCGCACCGATCTCGTCGCGCTGCAATTACGCGGCGTGCGGTGCGCATTCGTCGTCTATGACCTGCTGCCCGCCACACATCCGGCCTGGTTTACCAAACGCTCGTCGACGGCCTTCCGCAAATGGCTCGCAAGCCTTGCGCTGCACGCCGACGCGCTGTTCTGCATTTCCGACGCCGTTGCCCAAAGCACCCGTACGTGGTTTCGCACCCACTACCGGCTGCCGGCCGGCGCACCCGCCGTCGATTGGTTTCATCTTGGCGCCAATTTCGATGCATGCCCTGACGAACCGGCACGGCCGGCGCGCGCGATATCGCCCGCTCAGCCCGTGACATTGCTGATGGTGGGAACGATCGAGCCACGCAAGGGGCATGCACTCGCGCTCGGCGCACTCGAGATCCTGTGGGCGCGCCGGGTACCCGTCAGGCTGGTTGTCGTGGGCAGAAAGGGCTGGCGTGCAGATGACATCGTCGAGCGCCTGCATCATTGCGAGCAGATCGGTCATCCGCTGACCTGGCTGCGAGACAGCAACGACGCGATGCTGGAACAACAATATCGTGACGCGCACGGTGTACTGATGGCATCCGAAGCCGAGGGATTCGGCCTACCGCTCGTCGAGGCCGCTCGTTACGGACTGCCCGTACTGGCGCGCAACCTCCCGGTCTTTCGAGAGATCGCGGGATTGAACGTCGAATATTTCGATTCGGTAACCGCGATCGCGTTCGCGGACGAGTTGGCGGGATGGGTGGAAAAGGTTCGGGCCGGCATTGCGCCCGACAGCCGGCAGATCCGGCCGCTGACGTGGCGCGAAAGCGCCGCATGCTTCAGTGAGCTGATCAGCGGCCTCGATCGCATGGAACCGCTCACGCACTGAGCGCGCGAGCGGTTCCATGCGTCAGCCAACCTGGAAGTTGGCAATCGCCTCCTCGTCACACACGATGCTTGCGAGCTCTCGATGCGCGCGAATCGCTGCGTCGGATTTCGCATCGTCGGACGTCATGTAGTGGCTCAGGAAGAGGCGCATGACATGCGCCACGCCCGTCTCCGTCACTGAGCGGAGATCCTCCTCGAAGTAAGCGCCCCGCGTGTACGCCCCCGTAATGATCTCATAGGAAGGGAAATACTCAACGTGTGCATTCGCCGCACGGATCTCATCGGCCGCCACCCGCAACACGGACTTGCTGTAGGTGGTCGACGTCAGCACATGTCGCGGCTCGAAAGTTGCGATCAAAGGAACTGGAGATACCGTCAGGATCACCTTGGCGGCCGGATTGATCACCCGCAGCAGATCGAGGAACGCCTGCACGTCCGCAACCACTTCGCCAGCGGTGAAATTGACGAACTCGTAGCGTTCGGGATCCATGCTGCCGCCTGCAACGCCTGGCGCAAGCGGATAAACCGCGCCGTCCTCTTTCGAGCGCCAGCCTTCAGTCAGGCCGAGCGTGAAGACGAGCACATCCATCTGCTCGAACATCGCCCTGACAGCCGCGAAGTGCACGTCCCTCGCACGCACCAATTCATCGAGATCGGCGAATCCGTCTGGCTCGATTTGCGGTCGGAAGGGATCGACCAGACGCCCATCGTCGCGCGGCCAGTAATGCTCCGCCGGAACGAAATCGCCGTTGATACGCTGGATCAACTGCAGAAGCTGACGCGCAGTATAGACATTCCCGTAGCGCGCGGAGAATACGCCGAAATTGCGTGCATGGGCCTGCGAAGCGTCGAGCTCCGGCGGCGCCGTCTCACTGACAAGATAATTGAAGCCGTTCGCGCTCAGGGTTCGCGCAATGTGCTGGGCAAAGCAGCTGCCGGCGGTTGCCACCTTCTGCTCACTCGCGACCGTGAAGCGCGGAGGCGAAACCGGATCGACATCCTGCATCGCCGGCTCGGCGACCGCACGTTTCCAGAAATGGAAGTCCGGCAGGCCGCGGTAAGGATTACCCTTCCCCGGTGCGTGCTTGACGCGCCCCTGCGGCTCGATCCGCTCCCCGCTCGCGGTGAAGCCGAGCAGGTGGTCGTACTCTTCGAGACGGAAATTCAGCGGCTCGAGCGTATCGCGCTGGAACTCCGCGTAATGGGCCACCGATTCCTCAACGAACTGCCGCAGGCTGATCGTGCCGTGCGGGTCATGGCGCTTGAACGCATAGTCACCCGACAAACCCAGTGACTCGGCAATCTCGGGATAAATCGGCCAGACAGGCATCGTGCGCAAGTCGTCGACCACATAGCGCGCGGCGTTGCGACTTTGAATCTCGATGCCGAGCTTGGTGAGCAGATCCGCGCAGACATCCGCAATCACATGAATCGACGGATGGTTGAACGAGCACATGAAACAACCGGACTTGGACCAGTTGTCGATGCGCTCCGAGAGCGGCAGGCCAATTTCGTCGGCCTCCTGAAGAAAGGCCGCCTTCGCCGTAGGCCATGCATCCAGATAGCCGAGCCGCGAGAACGTCTCGTGCCCGAACGATGCAACGATCTCGTCGACCGACAACCCGCGCACATAGCCATGCAGCACGATCGCCGAATTGTAGTGAGCCATCGGCGTGTAGACCGTATCGACCTTGCCATCGTGCCGGGTTCCGCGAACGTACGTCATGTCCGGATGAAAAGCCGGGAACGCGAAGCTCGGGAAATAGTGAACCTTGTGCGCATATTCGGGTGCGATATGCGGCTCGATCATTTTCTGCGCCAGCACGACATCGTAGTCACGCAGAAGATCGCTCAGTTGCACACTACCGTCCCAGAGCTTGGTGATCACGACAAACTCGATGTCCAGCGTCGCATTCATCGCCATCAGGCACTTCGACAGACCTTCACCCTGGCAATTCGAAGCAATCGCGATTTTCGTATCGGAAATTCACTTGTCATGTGTTCAGAATTCGCGTGTCACGCGAGCGCCCGTGTCGCCACGCGCCACCCGCAACTGCACATGCCATCAGCGCAAACCTTCCTCGGTTGCCGCAACGAGCATCTCGCGCATCACGTCCGTAATCGGCTGCAACGGCCGGCGATCCGGCAGCAGACGATCGAGCTTCTCAGTGCTACCGAGCAGGCGGAACACCTCGTTGGCACGCATGAATTCCGGCGCGGCAACGACTTCGATCTTGTGTCCGCAGATGTCCGCAATCACGTCGAGCAATTCCTGCACCGACGTCCCGCGTCCCGAACAGATATTGACCACTTCACCGTACGACGCGTCCTGCCCGATCAGGCTGGCCAGTATGTCACAACATGAATGAACGTCGATGTAGTCGCGCACCGGCTCGAGACGGCCGAGCCGGATCGACGGCTCGCGCCGCGCGAAATGCCGGACCAGCTTCGGTACGATGAAGGAGCTGCTCTGCCCGACGCCGATCAGGTTGAATGGGCGCGCGATCGTGATGTCGTGCCGATCGCCGAAATTGCTGACGACCCGCTCGCACGCGAACTTGCTGATGCCGTAGTGACTGACCGGTAAAGGCACCAGATCTTCCGACAGCAGGCTGGTCTTCTGATTGCCGTAGACACCCGCCGTGCTGACGAATATGAACCGGCGCCGGCTGCCGAGCGAATCGACCGCCTGCATCAGGTTCTCCGTACCGACGAGATTGGTCTCGTAGTATTCGAGCGTTGCGCCCTGCGTCACCGATGACAGTGCCGCGAGATGAATCACGACCTCCGGATCGGCCGCGCGCACCACTTCGTGCACCCGATCGCGATCGCGCAGGTCGCATACCTCGGCACCGTCGCCGCCACGCGTCGTGGTTCCGACGACCGTGTGCCCCAGTTCCTTTAGTTGATGGACGAGATGCCGTCCGACGAAACCTGTTGCGCCCGTCACCAAAATTGAAGCCATCGTGACCCTCTCTCTCCGATTCGTTATGCCGACCGCGTCAGCGTCGATGCCGCCGCCGATCGTGCTTCATTGGCCCGCACCTTTTCGGCGTGGGCTTCGTACAACGCGTCGAGCAGCATTTCTGTCGACTGTTTCCAGGTGCGCGGCTTCCAGTCGCGCCTGATGTGCATTTCCCGCTTCGCCACGGCTTCGGGATGCGTGATGTAGTAACCAATACGATCCGCCCACGCGAACGTATCCAGCGGGTCGACATACTCGACTAGGTCGCGCCCCGTCTCGCGCAACGGATCGACGTCCGCCGTCAGGCAGAACTTGCCGTAGCTGAGGCTCTCGGGCAACGTCAGGCTCCATCCCTCGTAGAACGACGGAAGCAGCGTGAATCGGCAATGCCGGTACAGCACATCGAGCTCCTCGTCGGTCGGGCTGATCAGCAGGATACGGTCCTTCATCCGCGCATCCGCGCGGAGAATCGTCAGGAAATCAGTGGATTTCCAGCCCTCCTTGCCGATGAACACGAGTTTCGGCAGATTGGTCTGGCCACGCGCATACAGCGTCACGTAGGCCTTGTACAACGTCTCGTGATTCTTGCGCGGCTGAATGGTTCCGACAGTCATGATGAAATCGCGGCCCACGCCAAGCCGGTCGAGCACGGCCTGATCCTCCACGTTCGTGCCGCGATGCTCGACATTGATGTCCGAGCCGAACTCCATGTAGTCGCTTCGCGGCGTCTTCCAGCCGTTCTGCTTCTGGATCGCGATGCCATCGCGCCGGGCGGTCTGGCCACCGTAGACGATGTGGTCGAAGTTCTGCGACGCGAATTCCACGAAGCGGTGATAGCCCTCGCAGGTCTCGGGCTGGTGCAGGTGCGGTACGAGCAGCGGCGTCAGGTCGTAGATCAGCTGGGAAGCGACAACCGCATTTCCTTGCCGGCTGGCGCGCGCCGCGGCGCTCATCAGCTTCTGCTCCCATTCGATGCCGGCGAAGAACACGATCGAGTTGTCCGGGAATTCGTGAATGATCGCCGGGTGACCTTCATATGCGCCATGCGACGCCCGGAACGGGCTGCGATAACCGGTGCCGTCAGCCTCGTGCTTGTGCCAGAAATCGTGGAAGCTCTTGTACGCGACCGTCAGATCCGAATCGTTGAACAGCCACAGCAGCATGTCGTGCGGAATCTCGAACATGTGGCCGTGATCGTGCGCGAAGAAGTGCGTATTCGGTGCCAGTTCACGCAGATAGCGAGCGAACGTGAGCTCGGCGCGAATGATGCCGTTGACGCCACCCTGCCAATGGAGATACGTCAGCGTCAGATCCATCCAGATTTCGGGCTCCCGACGCGTCGGCACGGCAGTCGCCACGAAGCGCTTCACGTGCTGGTGAATCGCCTGCGCGGTGTCCTTCCACGTCGTGATGGTCCAGTCTTCCGCGATACGACGCTCGTAGCGATGCAGCGCAGCGTCGTCGGTGGCGTAATGCAGGATCTTGTCGGCCCACGAGCGCGCATCCCACGGCGATGCGTAATCGATCAGGTCGCGACCGATTTCCCGCAGCGGCGGCGTATCGGCGGACAGGCAGAACTTGCCCTGGCTCAGGCTTTCCGGCAGCGTCAGGCTCCAGCCCTCATAGAGGCTCGGCAGGACGGTGAAGCGGCAATGCTTGTAGAGCGCCGCGAGTTGGCTATCGGTCGGAGACAGTCGCAGCACCTTGCCCACCAGACGGGGATCGCGGTCGATCGAATCGACGAGATCAGCCACCTGCCCAAGCTGCCGCCCGCAGATGACCAGTTGCGGGGTGTCTTCCGGCCTCTCGGCGAGCGCCATCAGATAAGCACGGTACAGCGTATCGTGGTTCTTGCGCGGCTCGATCGAACCCACCGTGATGATGAACGGACCGGTAATGCCGACTTCCTCGAGGAGCTTGGCGTCCTGCGACGAATCGGTCGACTTCATGATGTCCGAACCGAACTTGACGGCCTCGCCAGGCGGCGACGGCCAATTCATTTCCGCCTGAAGCGCACGCGTGTCCTTCTTCGCCGTTTCACCGCCGAACAGCGTGAAGTCGGCGGTCTCCGAGATCCACTTGATGTAGCCCTCGAACTTGTTCTGGCCGATCTCCGAGTACAGATGGCGCGTCTCCGGACGCAACAGGATGATGTCGTATATCAGGTAGACCACGAAGATGTGCGGGAACGCCGCCTTCACCTTCGAGAAATAGGCTTCCTTCTGGCTGTCCATCCAGCCCACGCTGACCACGACGTCTCCCGCGCAATACGGATGGTGGAGCGTGCGCGGGTCGGGCAAGTCAACCTGCACGCTGCGCGCGGTCGACGGCTGGCCGGCTGCCTTGCCGGACTGATAGCGGTCGAAGAACTTCATGTACGCGTCGATGACGTTCGGAGCGTCGAATAGCCACGCAAGCTGCTCGTCCGGAATCTCGACGAACCCGTTACCCTTTTGTATCGAGAAGCGCACGTTCGGGTCGGTCTTCTTCAGGCCCCAGGCAATTTCAAGTTCGGCGCGCACGATGCCGACCACGCCGCCCGTCCATTCCATCGACGTCGTCAGGTCGAACCAGAACACCGGCTGGTTGCGCGGCGTCGCGCGCGTGGGGCCGCGACGGCCGGAATCAACGACCGCAGGGGGGGCGCCGACCGGCGCAGCAGGGGTAGGCGTCTGCACCGGAGAAGCCGCGAGAGCAGGCGATGCGACACCCGTTCTTGCCGGTGCCGGACGCGAGCGAAACAGTCGTAGCAGGGACTTCATCGGCGCGCGAGCCGCCAGATAGCGCGCGACGAACGCGTCGAGCCCTTCCATTTGCACGCGGTGCTGCTGCCCCTCCGCCGACAGATGCAGATCCGCGATCACGCGCGCCTTGCCATCTGCGCGACCGAGCAGCCCGAGGTAATGCTGGCGGCCGCCCGCATCCGGCGCGCGCCCCAGCAAGGTCCGATAGGCGCGATCGACGAATGCTTCTCCGTCGAGAGCAAGGAGTTGCTCAACAGTCGCCCAGTTCGGCGTGTGGATGTCGTGGTGGTGATTGCTCATGTTGTAATTGAAAATGTCTGTTCCGGAAGCGGCTCTGCCGCGCCCGCATGTCGACGCGCATTCACTGCGCCAGTTTCCTACAAAGCGCCAACGTCCGATCTCCGCACGTGGACCAGCGATGCCGCGAAGCGACTTCGAGCCCTCGGCCGATCGCATCGGCACGCCACGCATCGTCGATCAGCACGCGCTCGATGCCGCCCAGCAGTTCGTCGTCGTGATCGGGTTCGACGAGCCACGCGGCCCCGCCCGCCACTTCCGGTAGCGACGTGCTGTTCGACGTCAGCACCGGCGTTCCGCTCGCGAGGGCCTCGAGAACAGGCAAGCCGAAGCCTTCGTAGACCGAAGGAAAGAAGAATGCGTGTGCACCGGCGTAGAGCGACGGCAACGATGCTTCCGGAACAAAACCGAGGTAACGCAGCCACCCGGCCTGCTCCGCCTGCTCGATCTGGGCGAGCAACGCATCGTTGAGCCACCCTTTGCCGCCCGCCAATACCAGCGGAAATCGTTGCCTGAGCGACACCGGCAGCCGCCCGTAAGCGCGAATCAGTCGATCGACGCGCTTACGCGGCTCGAGCGTCGACACGCACAGTGTATAGGTGCCCGCCCGCAAGCCGAACACGGCCAGCGCCGTCGTCAGCTCGTCCTCCGCGTGTATGCGGTACGCATCGCTGACACCGAGCTGGATGGCGGTGATGCGCTCGAGCGGCCAGCCGAAATAGGCCGCAACCTCATGACGGGTGGCCTCCGAATCGGTAATCAGATGCCGCGCGCGCGCAAGGGTCGACGCGAATCCCGTTTCGAAATGACGGATCCGCTCGATCGGATGGGTTTCCGGAAACTTGAACACCGAAAGGTCGTGCACTGTCACGACGCCGCTTTCCGCCGCCTCGGGAAGAAAATAATTGGGACCGTGACAGAAGTGGCTGCCGATCTCGCGCGCAAGACGCCAGCGCGCCAGCCTGCGCGAATGCAGCAGCTTTCCCCAGCCGGACTTCCTGGGCGCGCCTGCGAGGCCGCCTGGCCGCAGCAGAAGTGCCGGGTCGTTGACCCAGCGCGCGCCGTGCAGGAAACGGACCGGCTGCTCGCACGATGTCGCGTGGTAGTGCCGGGCAAGCTCCCACGTGTAGCGACCGATGCCGGTCAGCGGATGAGCAATTGGATCAACGGATAGGATCAGCTTCACACAACGGTTCCATCTTTTTCCACGCCCCCGACGGCGCACCGCCCCGCAGCGGGCAAGCCGTCGCGGGGCGGTGTACGACGCGTGCCGCCGCTGGGGCGGCCCGCCTTCAGAACGACGCGCCTGCTTCGTTACGCCGAATATCCGCCTCCACCATCATCTGGCACAGTTCTTCGAGCGTCGTGCGCGGCTCCCAGCCCAGTTCCTCGCGTGCCTTGCGTGGATCGCCGATGAGCAGATCCACTTCAGCCGGACGATAGAACTTCGGATTAATTCGGACGAGTGTCTTGCCCGACGCGCGGTCGATACCAATTTCCTTTTCGTCGCGGCCTTCCCATACGAGGTCGTAGCCAGCCGCCTTGCCTGCCATCGTCGCGAAGTCACGCACGGTTTCGGTACGATTGGTCGCGAGTACGTAGGTATCGGGCTGATCAGCCTGCAGCATGCGCCACATCCCTTCGACGTACTCCTTGGCGAAGCCCCAGTCGCGCTTTGCATCGAGGTTGCCAAGTTCCAGCACGTCCTGCTTCCCGAGGCGAATGCGGGCCATGCTGTCCGTGATCTTACGCGTCACGAATTCACGGCCGCGCAGCGGGGATTCGTGGTTGAACAGAAGACCGCTGCAACCGAAGATGCCATAGCTCTCGCGATAATTCACCGTCATCCAGTGCGCGAACAGCTTGGCCACTCCATACGGGCTGCGCGGGTAGAACGGTGTGCTTTCAATCTGCGGAATCGCCTGTACCTTGCCGAACATCTCCGACGTGCTCGCCTGATAGAAACGGATGCCGGGGTTGACGATGCGAATGGCCTCCAGCAGATTCAGCGCACCAACACCGGTAATGGACGCGGTCGTGTTCGGCTGCTCGAACGACACGCCGACGAAGCTCTGCGCGGCGAGGTTGTAGACTTCCGTCGCCTGGCTCGTCTGCAGCAGACGGATATTCGCGCTGAGATCCGTGAGATCGTACTCAACGAGATGCAGATTCGGATGGCCCATGATCCCGACTTCTTCGATGCGCCAGAAATTCACCGAACTGGTCCGACGGTACGTGCCGTACACCGTGTACCCTTTCTCCAGCAACAGTTGCGCGAGATATGTTCCGTCTTGACCAGTGATGCCGGTAATAATTGCTGTTGCGCTCATCGATACTCTCAAAGATAGTCAGAAAAAGTCTCTGCTTTCAGTCGGGCTGGCTGATGGCCTCATTCCCGCGGCGATGCCGCCCGCCGTCACTGCACTACAAACGTCCGCTTGCCCCGGCATGTGGCCGGCCGCAAACGCTCAATCGCTCCGAAAATGGAAACGCCGGCGCGCGATGCGCGCGCCGCCTAGTGATGCCGTTCCGGCTACCCGCTTAGCGGAAGGTTTGCACGCCCGTAATAATCGGATATGCCACAGAGAACACGACATTCAGGAATTTCTGCACTTCTGCGATCGGGGCATTCGAGACGTACAGCAGATCCTTGTTGTCCATCATGAAACTTTGCGCGACGAAGAACGAATTCGGATCGCGCAAATTGACCCGATAAACAACTGGCACCTTCCCGTCCACAGTCGTACGCACCGGCGAAATCGGCCAGTCAAGCGCACTGGCATCCTCCAGCCGGAAAATGAATACCCCCTGCGCATCGGAGCGCGAGTCCTGTAGCCCGCCCGCACGAGCGAGCGCCTGAGCAAGCGTGATCCCTTGCGCTTCGAAATTGATTTCCTCGTTCTTGCCTGTCGCACCGAGCGCCATGAAACTGTATGGCTGAAACAACGCAGTGACGACGTCGCCCGCATGCAGCGGAATGTTTTGTCTCGGATCCCTGATCACGGTTTCGAGCGGCATCGCCACGACCTTGCTGCCGCGCGTAACCTGGATCGTGACCTTGTCGATCGGCTGACGCACGCCACCTGCACCCGCCAGCGCATCAAGCAAGCGCTCTCCGCGAGCAGTCAACGGCAAGCGGCTGCTGGTCGTCACGTCCCCGACGACCGTCGCGTACGACGTCGCGTTACGAGCCAGCTTGACCAGGACTTGCGGATCGTGGGCAATGTTCCGGAGCCGGGCCGCGATGTCCCGCTGCAGCTGCGCCGGCGTGCGTCCCACCGCCTTCAGCTGCCCTGCGAACGGCACGTTGATCGACCCGTCGCCATCGATGGTCTGGTCCGGCAATACCGTCACGCGCGCGTTGCTCGGGCCGCCCTTGACGTCCGTCTGCGCGGCGCCGAACAGAGTCGCGGGCGGGGCCTCCCAGATCGATACCTCGATCGTGTCGCCCACCCCCAACTGCTGCTGGAATTCGGTCCCGCTGCCCAGCACCGCCGCAAAACTCGACGTGCCGCGCTCGGCGAACAACTTGCGGGCAATCTGATCCGTCACATCCACAATCTGGATGCCCTCCGGATTCGCGCTTCTCGCAGATTGATCAATCTGCGAACGACTCGGTCCGGACGTCGGAATACTCGAGCATCCGGCAAGCAAAGCCACACCTAGGACGCACCCTACCCAAAATGATCTGCTTGACGAAAGCTGCATGTATTGCAAAATCGAGATATGAATTTGCTGCGGATTGTCGCATGTTGTCGACCGGCGTGGCGCATCTCATGCAAAATATATGAGATACGCAACAACTGGAAGCGCCCGGCCCGATCATAGCAAACAGTCATTGCACTTCTGTGTCACGCACCTTTCTGGACGCCCCCCCAGACTCATATCGTATCGGGCAGTATCCAGCGAGAGTCAAAAGCCCTCAATTATCAAATGCTGCGAATTGAAGCAGGCGCAAGCCAGCCTCGGCGAAAGCCGCTTCTCGGGCGTTTTATCAGTACCGCACAAGACTTCCGGCGGACATCAGACAAGCAACGCCGCGACGGTGACTTCCCGTGCTTTTTACGTTTGCTTATCGAAGGCCGTTCTTATTTCAAAATAGAGATAAGAATTTTCCAAGAATTGTCGCATGTTGTCAGCTAGAATGGAGCATCTCAAAAAAATTATGGGATACGACGCTGGCTCCGGCACGCGGCCGTTCACACTCTTACAAAAGACCATTGCACTTCTTTCTGTGTCACCGATCTTTCTCGACGTTACCCGCCTTCTGACTCGCCTCCGTGCTGGACAGCATCCAACGGGAGTTGATCGCGTCGGCTTGGCTTACGTCGAGAATTATGGTGATCGTGCACGCGCGGTTCTCAGCGAACGTGGCTTCTCCGTTGTTTTATCGGTATCGGAGTCTCGGCGATTATTCGAGCAACTGCTCTCGGGATCCACGCGCCCTCCCGCACTCCCGGCTCTCGTGCTACGTGCATGCGTCAGCGGCACCGGCTTCGGCAAGATGTCCGGCATCCTGCTTCATACCAGTCACAACGGCATGGAGTATCCGCGCTATTACACGACCATGAAACGGCGCGGAATTGGCCCGGTATTCATGGTCCACGACCTGATTCCGCTTACGCATGCCGAATATTGCCGCCCTGGCGTCGAAGCGACGCATCGCGTCCGCATCCATACTGCGTTCAGGCATGCGAGCGGCCTGATCGCCAACTCGCAGGCCACACTAGATTCGATCATTGACGAGGCCCAACGATCAGGCTTGCCGTCGCCGCCCTGCACGGTAGCGCCCCTCGCGCCGGGCCCCATTCCGCGGCGAAGCGCAACGCGCCCGCTCGAGTCCCGCTACTTCGTGATGCTCGGCACGATCGAGCCGCGCAAGAATCATTGGCTGATCCTGCATGTATGGCGCCGGCTCGTCGAACGGTTCGGCAGCGCCGCACCCAAGCTCGTGATCATCGGGCGCCGCGGCTGGGAATGCGAGAACGTCGTGGACATGCTGGAGCGCAGCCGTCCGCTGCGTGATGCGGTCATCGAGGAATCGAACTGCCCGGACGAGCGACTGAGCGCATGGCTCGAGCACGCGCAGGCGCTGCTTTTTCCTTCTTTCGTCGAAGGCTACGGCATGCCTTTGATCGAAGCCTTCGACCAGCAGATTCCCGTGATCGCGAGCGACCTGCCCGTCTTTCACGAAATCGCCGGCGATCTACCCGACTATCTGGATCCGCTTGACGGCATCGGCTGGTTCGAACGCATCGTTGCCTATGCCGGGTCCGACACTACGGAGCGTACAGCGCAACTCGCCCGGCTCGGCCAGTTTCGCGCGCCGACCTGGGCCGATCATTTCGCCCGTGTCGACGCATTTCTGGCTTCGCTCAAGTAGATGACGTCCACGTTGCCCGCCTCCGTTCCCGCCGCCATGCCGACCGACGCGCGCTCGTCCGGCGCCGCCACGTCCGTGGCCCCGGGACACGTCGCCGCATCCGGCCGCGCCAGGCCGCTGCACCTCGGTCGCACCGGGCAGCACGGCCCGATCTGGGCAACATCGTGTCGCGGCCACGCCGCGCTGTCGTGGTTCGAGTTTCCGGCCGGCGGCAAGGACGCCCTGATCGCGGCCATCGATGCAGCGTTGCAAAGCCGCGCTGCCCCCGTACCTGCCGGCGATGCCGCACGCCTGATGGCGCGCGTCGTGGAAGTCGGGGCGACCGGCGGACGACACCGGCATGCACCCTGCCCTTCGGCACTGCTCGCGCCGCGCGTTCGCACCCGCGTGCTGCTGATCGACGAACGTGCCCGGGCGCCGCGTGTCGGCGGCGGTGTCGCGCATCGCCGCGACGCCGCGTTCGACGGGATGGTCGCCGCCGCGCGGACGGCCCATCCCGACGCGGAATTCTGGCTGGCGCGCTCGAGCGACGGCGGCACCGGTCGCTGGCTGTCGACAGCCACCCGCTCGCTGCCGCCCGGACTGCACACGGTGCCCGGCGACGGCGCATTGCCTGCCATGCTGCGTCACATCGACCACGTCTACGTGCTCGATGCATCGGAAGGCATGCTCGCGCTGCTCGCGAATCGACGCGTCCATGTATTCGGTAATCCATACTATGCGGGATGGGGCCTGACCAGCGACGCCGCAGCCCTGCCCGGACGCACCGCGCGCCCCGACATCGCCACGCTGTTCAGTTGCGTCTACCGGCAGCTCGCACGTTATCGCGATCCGGTCACGCATCAATCCGGCTCGCTCGATGCGTTGCTCGACCTGATCGAGCTTCAGCGCACGGTGCGAGGCCGCTATGCCGACCTGCAAGCGGTCGCCTGCGTCGGCATTCAATGGTGGAAGCGCGGATTCGTCACGCCGTTCGCTACGGCGGGCGGCGGCACGGTGCGCTGGCCCGGCACCGCGGCGGAAGTGGCGGCGCACGAACAGGCGCTGCTCTGGGGGGCACGCGACAGCACGGGGCTGCCGCCGGGTATCGATGCCGTGAGGATCGAGGATGGCTTCCTGCATTCGCACGGACTGGGCTCGGACATGATCGCTCCGCGTAGCCAGATCGTCGATCGCACCAGCCTCTACTTCGACGCCAGTCGCCCCAGCGACCTGACTGCGATCCTGAACGACACGGATTTCGACGACGCGGAACTCGCGCGTGCAGCCGCGTTGCGCCGCCAGATCGTGGCCGCCGGCTTGACGAAGTACAACCTGGGACGCCGCCCTCCGGCCTGGCAAGCACCGCACGGCGCGACCGTGGCACTGGTCATCGGCCAGGTCGCCGACGATGCGTCGATTCGCCTCGGCACCGGTGCAATCCAGACGGCGGCCGCCCTTCTCGAGACGGTACGGAAGAAGCGCCCGCACGCCTATATCGTCTACAAGCCGCATCCCGACGTCCTGTCGGGTAATCGGCGCGGGCTCGTCGACGCAGACGGCCTGGCCGATGTCGTTGATCGCGATGCCGATCTGCTGTCGCTCATCGAAATCGCGAGCGAGGTCCACACACTGTCGTCGCTCGCGGGCTTCGACGCGTTGCTGCGCGGCAAACCGGTCTCTACTTACGGCCTCCCGTTCTATGCGGGCTGGGGACTGACCGACGACGCCATCACCCCGCAGCCCTGGCGCCGGCGCACGTTGACGCTGGACATGCTGACGGCCGGCGCCCTGATCCGCTACCCGCTGTACTGGGACTGGCAGCTCCGGCTCTACACCACCCCGGAAGCCGTCGCGACACAACTGGCACCCGGCGCCCGGCGTGCATCGGGCCGCCTCCAGGGTGACCGGCTCCGGCCGCTCCAGAAAGCCGGCCGCTGGATCCGCAACGTGCTGCAGCACCTCCTGTGGCATGCGCGGGAGCGCACATGAGCTGATCCACGCCCCGCAACAGTGCGGCATGCATGTCGATTCGAATCCATCTTACGTTCGTCAAGAGTTAGGGAGTTACCACGATGCACATCTGTCCAGTCATCCTGTGCGGCGGCAGCGGCACCCGCCTTTGGCCCATGTCGCGCGGCGGCTATCCGAAGCAGTACCTCAAGCTGACCAGCGAGAACACGCTGGTCCAGCAAACCGCGCTGCGCCTGCGCAGTCTCCAGGGAGCATCGGCGCCCATCATCGTCACCAATAACGACCAGCGATTCCTCGTTGCCGAACAACTCCGTCAGGTCGACATCACGCCGTCGTCGATCGTGCTCGAGCCGGTCGGCCGCAACACCGCGCCCGCGATTGCGATCGCCGCGCTGCTTGCGCTGCACGATTCGCCCGATGCGTTGCTGCTGGTGCTGCCGTCGGACCACGTCATCCTCAACGAGCCGGCATTCATCGCAGCGGCCAATGAAGCGAGGCTGATCGCGGCCGACAAGCATCTCGTCACGTTTGGTGTCACGCCGACCGAAGCGCACACCGGTTTCGGCTACATCCGCCGCGGTACGGCCATTGCCGACGGCAAGCAGGTCTACAAGGTCGATGCATTCGTCGAAAAGCCCGACGCGCCGACTGCCGAGCGCTTCGTCGCCGACGGCAACTACTACTGGAACAGCGGCATGTTCATGCTGAAGGCCTCCACGTACATCGAGGAACTGCATCGTCACGCGCCCGAGATCGCCCGCCAGGCCGAGCTCGCGTTCGCATCGTCGCGGCGCGACAACGACTTCCTCCGCCTCGACGCGGACGCATTCGCGGCCATCCCCAACGTGTCGATCGACTATGCGGTGATGGAGAAGACCGAACGCGCCGCCGTCGTCACGGCTGCCGACCTCGGCTGGAACGACATCGGCTCGTGGAGCGCGCTCGCGGAAATCGCGGATGCCGACGAAAAGGGCAATGCGCTCATCGGCGACATCTTCACCGACGCCGTGCAGAACTCGTATATCCGTGCGGAACACCGTATGGTTGCCGCGATCGGCCTCGACAACATCGTCATCGTGGAAACGGCTGACGCCGTGCTGGTCGCGCATCGCGACAAAGCCCAGGACGTCAAGAAGATCGTCGAGTGGCTGAACGAGTCTGGCCGGCACGAGTCGGTCACGCACCGCCGCGTCGTACGCCCGTGGGGATCGTACGAAGGCATCGACCAGGGCGACCGCTTCCAGGTCAAGCGCATCATCGTGAACCCGGGCGCACAGCTGAGCCTGCAGATGCACCACCATCGCGCCGAACACTGGATCGTCGTGAAGGGCACGGCAATGGTCACGAACGGCGACAAGGAAATCATGCTGACCGAGAACCAGTCGACCTACATCCCGCTCGGCGCGACGCACCGGCTGACGAACCCCGGCAAGATTCCGCTCGAACTGATCGAAGTTCAATCGGGCGCGTATCTGGGCGAGGACGACATCGTTCGCTTCGAGGATACTTACGGCCGGGCGCCGAAGTAAGCGACGCCGTTCCGGATCGCCGCCGCCGGCCGCGATCCAGCACCCGCCACGGGCAGCACGCACACGCGTCCTGCCCGTTTTTCATTACGTCAAGCAATGTCAGGCAGGTTGCCCGCCCCTCCCAGGTCAGGTTATAAAAGCGCCACCCATCCGGTGCATGCGCCGCCCTTTCTACCCCTGACTTCGGAGAACGCATGATCGATCTCGCCACAGCCCAGCAATTCCTGATGACCCGCGGCCTCGACTTCGGCCTCAACCTCCTCGCCGCGATCGTATTGTGGTTCGTCGGCCGCTGGGCGATCCGCATCGGCACGCGCCTGCTCGGCAAGGTCGTGCGCCGCAGCGGCAAGGTCGACCCGACGCTCACCGACTACCTGACCTCCGTCGTCGGCGTGCTACTGACGATCCTGCTGATCCTCGCGATCCTGCAGATCTTCGGCGTGCAGACCACCTCGTTCGCCGCCCTGCTCGCCGGCCTCGGCCTCGCGATCGGCACCGCCTGGGGCGGCCTGCTCGCGCATTTCGCCGCAGGCGTGTTCATGCAGGTGCTGCGCCCGTTCAAGATCGGCGACGTGATCAACGCGGGCGGCGTCACGGGCACGGTCAAGGAGCTCGGCCTGTTCGGCACGACGATCGTCACGCCCGACAACATCGTGACGATTGTCGGCAACAACAAGATCTTCTCGGACAACATCGCGAACTACAGCGCAACGTCGTACCGTCGCGTCGACCTGACCGCGAAGATCGCGAACGGCGTCGATGCGGTCGACGCGATCAACCGCCTGAAGTCGTCGATCCAGCAGATCCCGAACGTGCTGACCACCCCGGCGCCGGACGTCGGCGTGCTGCAGTTCACGCCGGAAGGCCCGCTGCTGTTCGTGCGCCCGTCCACGGCGCCCGAGAACTACTGGCAGGTGTATTGCGACACCAACCGCGTGATCATCGAGACCTTCCGCGACGCGCAATACCCGACGCCCGAAACCCCGATCTCGCATCGCAACGCGTAACGGCGGCACCGGACGAAAAAAAAGCGTGGCAGCCGCCACGCTTTTTTACTGCACCGAGACGAGAACGAAACGCTCCCGCTCAGCGCCCGCCCGCCTTCGGCGCATTATCCGACTGCTTCCCGCGCACCAGCTTCCACACCGCGCCGAGCGCGACCGGCACGATCGCCGCACCGATCCCGACCAGCACGATCACGTTCAGGTACTGGCGGATGAACGGGATGTTGCCGAAGAAATAGCCGAGCAGCACGAGCAGCAGCACCCACACCAGCGCACCGATCACGTTGAAAAGCTGGAAACGCGCGGCGCTCATCGACGATGCCCCCGCCACGAACGGCGCGAACGTCCGCACGACCGGAATGAAGCGTGCGAGCACGATCGTCTTGCCGCCGTGCTTGTCGTAGAACGAGTGAGTCTTCTGCAGCGCGGCGCGATCGAGGAAGCGCTCGAGCACCGGGATATGCGTATTGAACACCTTCGGGCCGACCCAGCGGCCGATCATGTAGTTCACCGTGTTGCCGGTAATCGCGGCGACAAGCAGCAGCACGATCAGCAGGCCGACATTCATCTCGCCCGTCGCCGCGAACGCGCCGCCGATGAACAGCAGCGAATCGCCGGGCAGGAACGGGAACACGACGAGCCCCGTCTCGCAGAACACGATCAGGAACAACACGAGATAGACCCACGCGCCGTACTGCCGGATGAAATCGCCGAGGAAGGCGTCGATATGCAGGACAAGGTTGACGAAATGAAGCAGCGTATCCAAATGCGATTCCTCGAAGGCGATAGGGCCGGAACGGCCGAAAAAGGCTGAAGCGCCCACCGGTCAAGGCCGGGCGTGTTACGGACCCATGATACCGAAACTACCTTAAGGCTCCGTGAAAAAACGTAACCGCCGGTCGCTCCGGCACGCATTCGCCGCCTCGCTATAATTCGGCCATGTCCGATATCACCGAAACGGCCGCGGGCGCCGCGCCCGCCCCCGCCCCGCGCCCGCTGCGCGCGATCCAGCCCCTGCCCGACCAGCTGATCAGCCAGATCGCCGCCGGCGAGGTCGTCGAACGCCCGGCGTCGGTCGTCAAGGAGCTGCTCGAGAACGCGATGGACGCCGGCGCCAGCACGCTGCGCATCGTGCTTGAAGAAGGCGGCGTCAAGCGCATCTCGATCACCGACGACGGCTGCGGGATTCCGCCGGACGAGCTGGCGCTCGCGCTGATGCGCCATGCGACCAGCAAGATCCGCTCGCTCGAGGAGCTCGAGGCGGTGGCCACGCTGGGGTTCCGCGGCGAAGCGCTCGCGTCGATCGCGTCGGTCGCCGAGATGTCGATCACGAGCCGGACGGCCGATGCCGCGCACGCGATGAAGATCGACGCGCAGACGGGCGTGCTGTCGCCGGCCGCCGGCGCGATCGGCACGACGATCGAGGTCCGCGAGCTGTACTTCAACACGCCCGCGCGCCGCAAGTTCCTGAAGAGCGAGCAGACCGAGTTCGGCCACTGCCTGGAAATGATCCGCCGCGCGGCGCTCGCGCGCCCGGACGTCGCGATCTCGGTGCTGCACAACGGCAAGGCGGTCGAGCACTGGAATGCGACCGAGCCGGCGCAGCGCGTCGCGAAAATCCTCGGCGACAGCTTCGCGACCGCGCACCTGCCGCTCGACGAGCAGGCCGGCCCGCTTGCGGTCTACGGCTGCGCAGGCCTGCCGACCGCGAGCCGCGGTCGCGCCGACCAGCAATACTTCTTCGTCAACGGCCGCTTCGTGCGCGACAAGCTACTGACGCACGCCGTGCGCGCGGCCTACGAGGACGTGCTGCACGGCGACCGCTACCCGTCGTATGTGCTGTTTCTTGATCTTCCGCCCGAAGCCGTCGACGTGAACGTGCACCCGTCGAAGATCGAGGTGCGCTTCCGCGATTCGCGCTCGATCCACCAGTACGTGTTCCATGCGGTCCAGCGCGCGCTGGCGCGCCATGCGGGCGCGTCGCCGGAAACCACGGCGGGCGGCCATGCCGCACAACTCTCACCGACGCCACGCGGGCCTTCTTCGTTCCTGGATACGCCGCTAGGCCAGAGCCAGCAAGGCAACGCGATCGGCGGCAGCGGCTTTTCTCCGTCGTCGTCCTCGTCATCGGGCAACACGTGGATGCGTCAGGCGCGGATGACCCAGGGCACGCTGCCCGTCGCGCAGCCGCTCGCACTCTATGACGCGCTGTTCGGCCGCAAGGACACGGGTGCCGGCACGCCGGACGGCACGACGACCATCGCCCGCGATTCGGCCGACGCGCCGATCGTACCGCTGTCGGGCTTCACCGCGTCGCCGATCGCGGCGACCACGCACGACGAGCAGCCGCTCGGCTTCGCGCTGGGCCAGATCCACGGTATTTACGTGCTCGCGCAGAACGCACACGGCCTCGTGATCGTCGACATGCACGCGGCGCACGAGCGGATCCTGTACGAACAGTTCAAGAACGCGCTCGCCGACCGCTCGGTCGCCGTGCAGGCGCTGCTGCTGCCGATCTCGATGACGGCCACGCCGGTCGAGATCGGCACGGTCGAGGAAGAGCGCAACACGCTCGAATCGCTCGGCTTCGACCTGGCGGTGCTGTCGCCGACTACGCTCGCGATCCGCGCGGTCCCGGCGCTGCTGAAGGATGCCGACCTGCAGTCGCTCGCGCGCGCGGTGCTCGCCGACCTGCACGCGTTCGGCGGCTCACGCGTGCTCACCGAGCGTCAGCACGAACTGCTCGGCACGCTCGCGTGCCACCACGCGGTGCGCGCGAACCGGCGCCTGACGCTCGACGAGATGAACGCGCTGCTGCGGCAGATGGAAGCGACCGAACGCGCGGACCAGTGCAATCACGGCCGGCCGACGTGGTATCAGCTCACGCTGAACGATCTCGACCGCCTCTTCATGCGCGGGCAATGAGCGCAGCACCGCACACCAACCCGAGCCCGACGACGATCGCCTGCCTGCTCGGCCCCACCGCTTCGGGCAAGACGGCCGCGGCGCTGGCGCTCGCCGCGCGTCGCCCGATCGAGATCGTCAGCGTCGATTCGGCGCTCGTCTACCGCGACATGGATATCGGCACCGCGAAACCGTCGCGCGACGAGCGCGCGAGCGTGCCGCATCACCTGATCGACATCATCGATCCGGCCGACGCGTATTCGGCCGCGAGTTTCCGCGCGGACACGCTGCGCCTGATCGGCGAGATCGCCGCGCGCGGTCGCACGCCGCTGCTCGCGGGCGGCACGATGCTGTACTACAAGGCGCTGACGCAGGGGCTCAACGACCTGCCGGGCGCCGATCCGGACGTACGCGCGACACTCGATGCCGACGCCGAGCGCGATGGCTGGCCCGCGCTGCACGCGCGGCTCGCGCAAGTCGATCCCGACACGTCCGCACGGCTCGCACCGAACGATTCGCAACGGATTCAGCGTGCGCTCGAAGTGTTCATGCTGAGCGGGCAGCCGATGTCGGTGCTGCTCGCCGCACCGCGCCGCACCGACGATGCGGCCGCCGCTTACCGCTTCGTGCCGGTCGCGCTCGAGCCGTCGGATCGCGCGGTACTGCACGAACGGATCGCGCAGCGTTTCGACGCGATGCTCGACGCGGGCTTCATCGACGAAGTCGAGCGGCTGCGCCGTCGCGAGGATCTCCATCCCGACCTGCCGTCGATGCGCTGCGTCGGCTACCGGCAGGCATGGGAATTCCTCGACGGCGAAACCGACTACCGGACGATGCGCGACAAGGGCATCTTCGCGACACGCCAGCTCTGCAAGCGCCAGATCACCTGGCTGCGCGCGATGCCGGAGCGGATCGTCGTCGACTGCATCGCGCCGGACTCGACGGCCTGCGCACTCGACGCGCTCGAACGCGTGCTCGACGGCCGCACGCCGGACTGACCGCGTCAGCCGCGCTCGCGCGCTGCCAGGCGCGCGCGGGCGCCGTCCACGATCAACGCAACACCGCGCTCGAACGCCTCGTCGCCGCTGCGCGCGCGCAGCGCGGCCCAGCCCTTCGCGAGCAGCGGATACTCGGCCGCGTCCGGCAGCGGCGCATCGGCGTCGCCGTCCGGTTCCGCCTGCTCTTCCAGCACCCATCCGACCACGAAGCGGCCCAGCGCATACATCATGTCGACCGCCTCGTCCGGCGCGAAACCCGCGTCGCCGAGCAGCGCGACCTTGCGTTCGATCGAGCCGAAATGCAGCGCGCGCGGCCGCGTCCCGGCATGCAGGCGCGCGCCGTCGCGATAAGCCAGCAGCGCACGACGGAAACTGCGCGCGTTGTCCAAAAGCCACGCATCCCACGCTTCGTCCGGGCGCGGCAGCGACGCATCGTGGCGCTCGAGCATGATCGCCTCGGCCATTGCATCGAGCAGTTCGCCCTTGTTCTTGAAATGCCAGTAAAGCGTCGGCGACTGCACGCCGAGCCGCTCGGCGAGCTTTCGCGTCGACAGCCCGTCGATGCCGACTTCGTCGAGCAGCTCGAGCGCCGCGCGCAATACCGTGTCGCGCGTCAGCCGCGCCGCTGTGTCCTTCATCTCTATCACCGATAGGGAAAGCTGTGGAATAATTGCCACTCTATCATCGATAGAGTCACACTCTTGAAACCGTCCCTGATTGCCATCCTGGCCACGGTCCTGCTCGACGCGATCGGCGTCGGGATCGTGATGCCGATCCTGCCCGGGCTGCTGCGCTCGTTCGCCGACGCAGGCAGCACCGACACCCATTACGGGATCCTGCTTGCGCTGTATGCGTTCGCGCAGTTCCTGTGCGCCCCGCTGCTCGGCGCGCTGAGCGACCGCTTCGGCCGCCGGCCGGTCCTGCTCGCGTCGCTCGCGGGCGCCGCGCTCGACTACCTGCTGATGGCGCTCGCGCCGACGCTCGCCTGGCTTTACGTCGGGCGGCTGATCGCAGGCATCACCGGCGCGAACGTCGCGGTCGCGACTGCCTACGTCACCGACCTCACCGCCGAACCCGATCGAGCACGACGCTTCGGCCAGCTCGGCGCGATGATGGGCATCGGCTTCATCGCGGGCCCGCTGATTGGCGGCCTGCTCGGCGCGCTGCACCTGCGTGCCCCGTTCGTCGCGGCCGCCGTGCTCAACGCGCTCAATCTCGTGCTGGTCTGGCGTGCGCTGCCGGAATCGCGGCCGCGTTCGGCCCGCGAAGGCCATGCGGTTGGCGCGCTCAATCCGTTCGCGAGCCTGCGCCGGCTGACCGGCGCGCCCGCGCTCGCACCGCTGATCGGCATTTACGTAATCGTGGCGCTGGTGTCGCAGGCGCCGGCGACACTGTGGATCCTGTACGGCCAGGAGCATTTCGGCTGGTCGACGCCGATCGCGGGGCTGTCGCTGGCGGGCTACGGCGCGTGTCACGCGCTCGCGCAGGCATTCGCGATCGGGCCGCTGATCGCGCGGCTCGGCGAGCGCCGCGCGCTGGCACTGGGCCTCGCGGGCGACGCGCTCGGGCTCGCGGCGGTTGCGTTCGCGACCGCCGCGTGGGTGCCGTTCGCGCTGCTGCCGCTGTTCGCGGCGGGCGGCATGACGCTGCCGGCCCTGCAGGCGATGCTCGCGCGGCAGGTCGACGATGCGCGCCAGGGTGAACTGCAAGGCGCGCTCGCGAGTGTGGCGAGCCTGATCGGCGTCGCGGGGCCGCTGGTCGTCACCGCGACCTATGCGGCGACACGCGCGACGTGGCCGGGGCTCGTCTGGGCCGCGGCCGCACTGCTTTATCTGCTCGTCCCGCCGTTGCTGGCCGGTGCACGCGCCGCGAACTCAGGCGCACCGCGCCCGTCGGCATGAAAAAAAGCCGCCCGGATCGACTCCGGGCGGCTTTCCTTGCTGCATCTGCTGCAGGCAGTGCGTCAGACCACGACCGTCTGCGCCTCGCCTTCGCGGGTCGCACGCACGGTGCCGATCTTCCACACCTGTTCGCCGGCGGCGGTCAGGTCGGCGATCGCTGCGTCGGCATCGGCCGCCGACACGATCACGGCCATGCCGATGCCGCAGTTGAACACGCGGTGCATTTCGGCATCGGCGACACCGCCGTGCTCCTGCAGCCACTTGAACAGCGGCGGCAGCGGCCACGCGTTCTGGTCCAGCTCGGCGGTGAGGCCCTCGCGCAGCACGCGCGGAATGTTCTCGACGAGCCCGCCGCCCGTGATGTGCGCCATGCCCTTCACCGACAGCTTCTGCATCAGCGCGAGCAGCGGCTTCACGTAGATGCGGGTCGGCGCCATCAGCGCGTCGGCCAGCGAGCGGCCGTGGAAATCGGCCGCCAGGTCGGGGTTCGCGCGCTCGATGATCTTGCGCACGAGCGAGAAGCCGTTCGAGTGGATGCCGCTCGATGCGAGGCCCAGCACCACGTCGCCTTCGGCGATCATGCTGCCGTCGATGATCTTGCTCTTCTCGACCGCGCCGACCGCGAAGCCGGCCAGGTCGTATTCGCCGTCCGGGTACATGCCCGGCATTTCGGCGGTTTCACCGCCGATCAGCGCGCAGCCCGACAGTTCGCAACCCTGCGCGATGCCCTTGACGACCGTTGCAGCGGTGTCGACGTCGAGCTTGCCGCACGCGAAGTAGTCGAGGAAGAACAGCGGCTCGGCGCCCTGCACGAGGATGTCGTTCACGCTCATCGCGACGAGATCCTGGCCGACGGTGTCGTGTTTGTTCAGATGAAACGCCAGCTTGAGCTTGGTGCCCACGCCGTCGGTGCCCGATACGAGCACGGGCTCCTTGTACTTTTTCGGCACTTCGAACAGCGCGCCGAACCCGCCGATGCCGCCGAGCACGCCGTCGCGCAGGGTTTTCTTCGCAAAAGGCTTGATCTTGTCGATGAGTGCGTCGCCCGCGTCGATGTCGACACCTGCGTCGCGATAGGACAGACCCTGAGCGTCGGGAGCGGATTTCGGAGGATTCATGGGGGAATGCGAGAAGGTCGGTAAAATGCGATTTTACCCGAAGCCGGCCCGTTGGCCGGAATTCCCAGCACCGAATCGTCAGGGATTGCATCTTGGTCAACACGTCCCCGTTTTCATCGCCGAGCGAACCGCGCCCAAACCGGCGTGGCGCCGTGCGTGCGGCCGCGCGTGAAGCCCGTGAAGACGCAAGCCCCGGCGCGTGCCCGGCGTACGGCGCGCGTATTTTCAACCGACCCGCATTGTGACTGTTGTGTCCCGTCAACTGACGCTCGATCTCGGCACGCCGCCGCCCGCCACGTTCGACAACTTCATCATGAACGAGGAGAACGACGAGCTCATCTCGCGCCTGCAGAAGCTCGACCTCGCGCTCGCGGCGGGCCCCGTGCCGGATCGGTCGTTCTACATCTGGGGCGAGCCCGGCTGCGGCCGCACCCATCTGCTGCAGGCGCTCGTGAGCGACGCGTCGTACGGCTATGCGCGCTACCTGACGCCGCAGAGCCCGCTCGGCGCGTTCACGTTCGACCCGCGCATCGGCATCTACGCGATCGACGACTGCGACCGGATGAGCGACACGCAGCAGGTCGCGCTGTTCAACCTGTTCAACGAAGTGCGCGCGCACCCGTCGAGCGCGTTCGTCGCGGCAGGCCCCGCTGCGCCGCTCGCGCTCGACGTGCGCGAGGATCTCCGCACGCGCCTCGGCTGGGGGCTCGTGTTCCACCTGTCGCCACCGTCCGACGCCGGCAAGATCGCCGTGCTCAAGCTCGCGGCGAAGGAGCGCGGAATCGCGCTCACCGACGACATCGCCGCCTACCTGCTGACCCATTTCCGCCGCGACATGCCGAGCCTGATGGCGCTGCTCGACGCGCTCGACCGCTTTTCGCTCGAGCAGAAACGCGCCGTCACGCTGCCGTTGCTGCGCCGCATGCTGGCGCGTCCCGGCGACGACATCACCCCACCGGGCACGGGCCCGAACCGCTTCGAGTAAAATGCGCTTCCATGACTAATCTGGCACTCTTTGACCTCGATCACACGCTGATCCCGACCGATAGCGACCACGAATGGGGCCGCTTCATGGTGAAGCTCGGCATCGTCGACGCGGAAAGCTTCTCGCGTCAGAACGATCAGTTCTTCGCCGACTACAAGGCCGGCAAGCTCGACATCCATGCGTACCTCACGGCGATGATCACGCCGCTCGCGAAGTATTCGCGCGCGCAGCTGGCCGAATGGCACGATCAGTACATGCACGAGGTGATCCGGCCCGCCATGACGCCCGCCGCGCTCGAGCTCGTGCGCAAGCACCTCGATGCGGGCGACCTGTGCTGCGTCGTGACGGCGACCAACGAATTCATCACGCGCCCGATCGCGTCCGCGTTCGGTGTCGACACGCTGATCGCCTGCGAGGTCGAAACGACCGACGGGCATCCCGATTCGCCGTACACGGGCCGGCCGACCGGCACGCCGAGCTATCGCGAAGGCAAGATCGTGCGGACCGAAGCGTGGCTCGCGTCGCTCGGCAAGCAATGGAGCGACTTCCCGCACACTTATTTCTACAGCGACTCGCACAACGACATCCCGTTGCTCGAGAAAGTCACCGACCCGATCGCGACCAACCCTGACGACACGCTGCGTGCGCATGCAAGCAACCGCGGCTGGCGCATCCTCGATCTCTTCTGAACGTCGTGATCAAAAAATTCATCCGCAAGCTGCTCGGCCAGGACGAAACCGAGCAAACGTCTCCCGCAACGGCCCCGGCCGACGAAGCGGCCCCTGCTACCCCGCGCGCCCCGAAGGGCGCCCGCGGCGGCGGCGCGAAAAAACCGCGCAGCAACCATGAACCGACCGTGGTGCCGGCCAGCGTGCATGGCATCAATCCGGCGCTGATCTCGAAGAATGCCGTGCGCGTGACCGACACGCTGCAGCAGGCAGGCTTCCGTGCCTTCATCGTCGGTGGTGCGGTGCGCGACCTGCTGCTCGGCATCGCGCCGAAGGACTTCGACGTCGCGACCGACGCAACGCCGACCGAGGTGCAGCGCCTGTTCCGCCGCGCACGCCTGATCGGCCGCCGCTTCCAGATCGTCCACGTGCAGTTCGGCCAGGAGCTGATCGAGGTGTCGACGTTCCGCGCGCTGGTCGACGCGCCGCCCGAGGCGGCCGCTGCCGAGCCGCCGAAGCGCCTGAAGCGCGACGAACTCGATCGCCGCACCCACGCGGTGGACGCGAGCGGCCGCGTGCTGCGCGACAACGTGTGGGGCGAGCAGCACGAAGACGCCGCGCGCCGCGACTTCACGATCAACGCGATGTACTACGACCCGTCGACGCAGACGGTGCTCGACTACCACGACGGGATGGCCGACGTGCGCGCTCGCCTGTTGCGGATGATCGGCGATCCGGCCACACGCTTCCGCGAGGATCCGGTGCGGATGCTGCGCGTCGTGCGCTTCGCGGCCAAGCTCGGTTTCGAGATCGAGCCGCACACGCGCGAGCCGATCAACGCGCTCGCCGACCTGATCAACAACGTGCCGGCCGCGCGCCTGTTCGACGAAATGCTGAAGCTGCTGCTGTCGGGCCACGCACTCGCGTGCCTGACGCGGCTGCGCAAGGAGGGCCTGCACCACGGACTGCTGCCGCTGCTCGACGTGGTGCTCGAACAGCCGCAGGGCGAGAAGTTCATCACGCTCGCGCTGAACAACACCGATGCACGCGTGCGCGCCGGCAAGCCGGTCTCACCGGGCTTCCTGTTCGCGACGCTGCTGTGGCACGACATGCGCCAGCGCTTCGAGCAATACACGGCCGAAGGCGAAATCCCGGTGCCGGCGCTCCATCGTGCGATGGACGACGTGCTCGACATGCAGACCGAGAAACTCGCGATCCACAAGCGCTACTCGGCCGACATGCGCGAGATCTGGGGCCTGCAGCTGCGCCTCGAGAAACGCTCGGGCCGCAGCGCGATGCGGCTGCTGGAACACCAAAGGTTTAGAGCGGGGTATGATTTCCTCCTGTTACGCTGCGAATCCGGCGAGCTCGATACGGAAGTCGGACAGTGGTGGACGGATTTCATCGAAGGCGACGCGGCCGCTCGCGAGGCATTGCTCACGCAGGGCGGCACGAAGGAAAAATCGCCCCGCAAGCGGCGCCGCCGCGGCGGCGTGCGAAACCGCAAGCCGGGTGAAGGTGCCGCCGAGCCGGCACCGGACGCCTCGGGCGGTTCCGACGACTGACGCGCTCGCCGGCGAACGACGTAGGAAGTGATGCCATGACGGTTGCATATATCGGACTGGGGGCGAATCTCGGCGATGCGCGCCAGACCCTGAAGGACGCGGTGGTGTGCCTTGCGCAGCAGCGCACCATCTCGATCCTCGGCAAATCGAGCCTGTATCGCACGGCGCCCTTCGAAGCGGGCGGCGACGACTACTACAACTGCGTCGTCAAGCTCGACACGACGCTGTCGGCCCGCGAGCTGCTCGCGCTGTGCCAGAAGATCGAACATCACTTCGGCCGCGAGCGCCCGTATCGCAATGCGCCGCGCACGCTCGATCTCGACATCCTGCTGTTCGGCGACGATTCGATCGACGAGCCCGACCTGATCGTCCCGCATCCGCGCCTCACCGACCGTGCGTTCGCGCTCGTGCCGCTCGTCGAGATCGAGCCGGCACTCGACATCCCCGCGCGCGGCCGGGCCGACGCGTTCCTCGCCGCCGTCGCGAACCAGCGCGTCGAGAAGGTGCAGACCTGCCAGTGCCTGATGCAGAAGGCGCTCGCTGCCAGCGAAGACGCCGACAAGAACCGCTGCCGATGACCCCGACTCCCCTCACCGTCACCGCGCCCGACCTGCGCGCTCCGCACCGCTATCTCGTGATCGAAGGCCCGATCGGCGTCGGCAAGACGACGCTCGCGCGCCTGCTCGGCGAACGCTGGTCGATGCAGACGCTGCTCGAGCGCCCCCAGGACAACCCGTTCCTCGAACGCTTCTATCGCGATACCGCGCGCTACGCGCTGCCCGTGCAGCTGTCGTTCGCGCTGCAGCGCGCGCAGCAGGCACGCGAGCTGATCGGTGCGCTCGACACGGGCCGCCCGGTCATCGCCGATTTCATGCCGCAGAAGAACGACATCTTCGCGCGGCTGAACCTGCCGGAAGACGAGTGGCAGCTCTACCGCTCGGTCGCGACGCACGTGGACGTGCCGCAGGCGCCGTCGCCCGACCTCGTCGTCTACCTGCAGGCAAGCCCCGAAGTGCTGTTCTCGCGCATCCAGAAGCGCGGGCTGCCGATGGAGCTGCAGATCAGCGATGCGTACCTGCGCTCGCTCGTCGACGCGTACAACGAATTCTTCTACCACTACGACCGCACGCCGGTGCTGACGGTCGCCGCGGAACACCTGAATCCGCTGGATTCCCCCGACGATCTCGCCCTGCTGGTCGAGCGCATCGAGACGATGCGCGGCCGCAAGGAATTCTTCGTCAAGGGCGAGACGACGCGCTGACGCGTCCTCGCCTGTCGTTCCACACCCATTCGAACCGGATTTCCCATGACCTATCTCCAGGAATCGAGCCGGCCTGCCGTCACGGTGCCCAAGCTGCAGGCAATGCGCGACGCCGGCGAGAAGATCGCGATGCTCACCTGCTACGACGCGAGCTTTGCCGCATTGCTCGACCGTTCGGGCGTCGACGTGCTGCTGATCGGCGATTCGCTCGGCAACGTGCTGCAGGGCCACACGACCACGCTGCCCGTGTCGCTCGACGACATCGCGTATCACACGGCCTGCGTCGCCCGTGCGCAGCCGCGCGCGCTGATCATGGCCGACCTGCCGTTCGGCACGTACGGGACGCCGGCCGAGGCATTCGCAAGCAGCGTCAAGCTGATGCGCGCCGGTGCGCAGATGGTCAAGCTGGAAGGCGGCGAATGGCTCGCCGAGACGATCCGCTTCCTCGTCGAGCGCGCGGTGCCCGTGTGTGCGCACGTGGGCCTCACGCCGCAGTCGGTGCACGCGTTCGGCGGCTTCAAGGTGCAAGGCAAGACCGAAGCCAGCGCCGCGCAACTGCTGCGCGACGCGCGCGCGGTCGAGGCGGCCGGTGCGCAGGTCGTCCTGCTCGAAGCCGTGCCGACGCTGATCGGATCCGAAGTCACGCAGATGCTGCGCGTGCCGACGATCGGCATCGGCGCCGGCGCCGACTGTTCGGGCCAGGTGCTCGTGCTGCACGACATGCTCGGCGTGTTCCCCGGCAAGCGGCCGCGCTTCGTCAAGGATTTCATGCAGGGCGAGCCGAACATCCAGGCGGCCGTCGAAGCGTACGTGCGCGCGGTGAAGGACGGTTCGTTCCCCGGCCCCGAGCATTCGTTCTGACGTCCGGCGCGGTGCCGGCGATGCATTCGCCGGCCCTCGATGAAAAAAGCGCGGCGCCCTTTGCAGGGCGCCGCGCTTTTTCTTTCTTATGCTACCGGCAGCGGTCGACTATCTGCCGGTTACTTCAGGACCGCGTCGAGTGCACCACGCAGCGCGTTGGTCAGGAGCAGCGCCTCAGCACGCGCGAGATCGCCGCGAGTCACGACCCGCTCGGTCGCGCCGAACGTACGATCGTCGAGCAGCACGCCGCGCATCACGCCCGGCAGCACGCCGGACTCGAGCGGCGGCGTCACCCACCGGCCGTCGAGCTTCACGAACAGGTTCGAGCGGCCGCCTTCCGTCACCTCGCCGCGCTCGTTGACGAACAGCATGTCGAAACCGCCGAGCGCCTCCGCCGCCTGCCACGCGCGATCGTATTCGGCGCGGCGCGTGGTCTTGTGCAGCAGCAGCGCATCGCCCGCACGGGTCGGTGCGAAGCCGTGCGCGGACGCCAGCAGCACGCCGACCGGCCCCGCCGGCAACGGCTTGAGCGGCGCCGCGATGATCTCGATCGTGCCGTCCTTCGCGAGCGCGAGCTTCATCCGGTAAGCGCCGTCGCCGTCGAGCGCCGCGCAGCGTGCATCGATCTCGCGACGTAACGCATCGGCGTCGAAGCGGAAGCCGAACGCATCCGCGCTACGCTGCAGCCGCGCGAGATGGCGATCGAGATGCCGGATGCCGTCCGCACGCGTGGCGGCCGTCGTTTCGAACAGCTGGAAGCCGGGATCGGCATCCGTCAGGAATCGCGCTTTCAATTCGCACTCCGCATATTCGTCAGCCGCGACGCTGTCGAGCACGATGCCCGCGCCGACGCCCATCGTGCCGCGGCGCCGGCCGGCGATTACCGTTGCCGGATGGCGTGCTTCGGCATCGGCCACACCTGCGCTGTCGTCACCTTCGCTGTCGTCACCATCACTGGCAGCATCGAGCGTCAGCGTACGGATCGCGACCGACAGGCAGAAATCACCGCAACCGGCCAGGCGATCGCCCGGCGCGTCGGAATCGGCGCCTTGCTTCGCAGCGTCAAGCCAGCCGATCGCGCCCGTATAGAGCCCGCGCGGCGTCGACTCGATCGCGTCGATCAGTTCCATCGTCTTGTGTTTCGGCGCGCCCGTGATCGATCCGCACGGAAACAGCGCACGCAGCATCTGCGCGAACGTCGTCCCGGCGCGCCAGCCGGCCTCGACCGTCGACGTCATCTGCCACACCGACGCATACGGCTCGACGGAGAACAGCGCCGGCACGCGAACCGTGCCGGTGCGCGCGATCCGCGACACGTCGTTGCGCAGCAGGTCGACGATCATCACGTTTTCCGCGCGGTTCTTCGGATCGTTCGCGAGGAACGTGGCCGCCGCCGCATCGTCGCGAGGGTCGGCCGACCGAGGCGCCGTGCCCTTCATCGGCCGTGCGCGCAGCACGTCGCCGTGCTTCTCGACGAACAGCTCGGGCGAACACGACACGACCCACGGTCCGTCGGGCAACGCGATCAGCGCCCCGTAGCGCACCGGCTGGCGCGCACGCAGCCGCCGGTACAGCGCGAGCGGCGTGCCGAACACGTCGAAGTTCAGCCGGTACGTGTAGTTGACCTGATACGAATCGCCCGCACGCAGCGCGTCGTGCACCGCGGCGATCGCCGCGTCGAACGCGTCGCGCGACACGCTCTTTTCGACGTGCGCGACGCCCGCGATCGACGGCGCGCCGCCGCCGTCCTGCTGCGCGAGCCACGCGTCGACTTCGTCGCGCGACAGGCGCTCGCAGCGCGCAAACAGCAAAAAGCGCAGCGGGGCGTGGCCCGGCTGCGCTCGTTGCAGGTTGCGTCCGAATTCGAAATCGCCGACGACGACCGCATGCAGCCCGTCGCGCAGATCCTGCGCCACCGCCGCGTCGACCTCGTCGAGCCGAGCCGGATCCGTGCACACGCGTTCGCGCACGAACCCCGAATACAAACGACTCGACCGCGCGAGCGCGGTCGAGTCGCAATCGTCCAAGAGCGCGAACGACGCGCTCTCGTTGCCTTCAGTCATGCTGTTACTCGAGTTACTCGAAGAAGCTCTTCACACGGTCGAACCAGCTCTTGCTCTGCGGGCTGTGACGCGCGCCGCCCTCGGCCAGCGATTTCTCGAACTGCTTGAGCAGGTCGCGCTGGTTGTCGGTCAGCTTCACCGGCGTCTCGACCTGCACGTGGACGTACAGATCGCCCGCGATGCTCGAACGCAACCCCTTGATGCCCTTGCCGCGCAGGCGGAACGTCTTGCCCGACTGCGTGCCTTCCGGCACCGGGAACGACGCACGGCCGGCCAGCGTCGGCACCTCGATCTCGCCGCCGAGCGCGGCGGTCGTGAACGGGATCGGCATCTGGCAATGGAGATCGTCGCCGTCGCGCTCGAACACCGAATGCGGCTTGATGTGGATCTCGACGTACAGGTCGCCCGGCGGCCCGCCGTTGATGCCCGGCTCGCCGTTGCCGGCCGAGCGGATCCGCATCCCGTCGTCGATCCCGGCCGGAATCTTCACTTCGAGCGTCTTGGTTTCCTTCACCTTGCCCGATCCGTGGCAATGCACGCACGGCTCGGGAATGTAGGTGCCCGTGCCGTGGCACTTCGGGCAGGTCTGCTGGATGCTGAAGAAGCCTTGCGACATGCGCACCGTGCCCTGGCCGTGACAGGTCGGGCAGGTTTCCGGCTTCGTGCCGGGCTTCGCACCCGACCCGTGGCAGACCTCGCACGACACCCAGCTCGGCACGCGGATCTGCGTGTCGTAGCCGTGTGCGGCCTGCTCGAGCGTGATCTCCATGCTGTAGCGCAGGTCGGCGCCGCGATATACCTGCGGGCCGCCACGGCCGCCGCGCGCGGCGCCGCCCGCCGCCTGGCCGAAGATGTCGCCGAAGATATCGCCGAACGCGTCCGCGAAGCCGCCGAAGCCCTGTGCGCCCGCACCGCCCATGTTCGGATCGACGCCCGCGTGGCCGTACTGGTCGTACGCTGCCCGCTTCTGGCCGTCCGACAGCATTTCATAGGCTTCCTTCACCTCCTTGAAATGCTCTTCCGCATCCTTGTTGTCCGGATTGCGGTCAGGGTGATACTTCATCGCAAGCTTGCGATACGCCTTCTTGATTTCGTCGTCGCTCGCATTCTTCGCGACGCCCAGAACCTCGTAGTAATCCCGTTTCGCCATATCGATTCACTGTGCCGCCACGCATCGCGCACACGGCGGCTCCTTTCGCCTGCAGTAAAGTCTCTCGACTCGTCTGGCGCTGCGCCCGCCGCGGACGGCTCGTGCAGCACCCGCCAAAAAACAAATGTGCCCGGAGGGCCGCGAAGCCCGCCAGGCGTGGAGTCGATCCGGCCATCCGGAAGGAAAGACAGACCGCTTGTCAGCCAACCCGTCAGCCGCGCCGCGCGCGGGTTGCGCGCGGCGTGCGGCACCGGGGCAACCCGGCTTAGTCCTTCTTCACTTCCTTGAACTCGGCGTCGACGACATCGTCGGCAGCCTGTTGCGCACCGCCCGCGTGGGCCGCGCCTTCCGCTGCACCCGCTGCGCCGGCCGCACCTGCTTGCTGGGCCTGCATGTCGGCGTACATCTTTTCGCCGAGCTTCTGCGACACCTTGCCGAGCTCCTCGACCTTCGCGTCGATCGCAGCCTTGTCGGCCGACGAGTCCTTCAGCACTTCCTCGAGCGACTTCAGCGACGCTTCGATGGCTTCCTTCTCGCCCGCGTCCAGCTTGTCGCCGTACTCGGTCAGCGCCTTCTTCGTGCTGTGGACCAGCGCGTCGCCCTGGTTGCGCGAATCGGCCAGCTCGCGCAGCTTGTGATCTTCCGCTGCGTTCGCTTCCGCGTCCTTGATCATCTGGTCGATTTCAGCCTCGGACAGACCCGAGTTCGCCTTGATCGTGATCTTGTTTTCCTTGCCGGTCGCCTTGTCCTTCGCGCCGACGTGCAGGATGCCGTTCGCGTCGATGTCGAAGGTCACTTCGATCTGCGGCACACCGCGCGGTGCCGGCGGGATGCCTTCGAGGTTGAACTCGCCGAGCAGCTTGTTGCCGGCTGCCATTTCGCGTTCGCCCTGGAACACCTTGATCGTCACGGCGCCCTGGTTGTCGTCCGCCGTCGAGTACACCTGGGCGTGCTTCGTCGGGATCGTCGTGTTCTTGCTGATCATCTTCGTCATCACGCCGCCGAGCGTCTCGATGCCGAGCGACAGCGGAGTCACGTCGAGCAGCAGCACGTCCTTGCGGTCGCCCGACAGGACCTGGCCCTGGATCGCCGCGCCGACTGCGACGGCTTCGTCCGGGTTCACGTCACGGCGCGGATCCTTGCCGAAGAATTCCTTCACCTTCTCCAGCACCTTCGGCATGCGCGTCTGGCCGCCGACCAGGATCACGTCGTCGATGTCCGACACCTTGACGCCTGCGTCCTTGATCGCGATGCGGCACGGTTCGATCGTGCGCTCGACGAGGTCTTCCACCAGCGCTTCCAGCTTCGCGCGGGTGATCTTCAGGTTCAAGTGCTTCGGGCCCGATGCGTCAGCCGTGATGTACGGCAGGTTGATTTCGGTCTGCTGGCTCGACGACAGCTCGATCTTCGCCTTTTCAGCGGCTTCCTTCAGGCGCTGCAGCGCGAGCACGTCCTTCGACAGGTCGACGCCCTGCTCCTTCTTGAACTCGCCGATGATGTAATCGATGATGCGCTGGTCGAAGTCTTCGCCGCCGAGGAACGTGTCGCCGTTGGTCGACAGCACTTCGAACTGCATTTCGCCGTCGACGTCCGCGATTTCGATGATCGACACGTCGAACGTACCGCCGCCGAGGTCATACACGGCGATCTTGCGGTCGCCCTTCTCGGCCTTGTCGAGGCCAAACGCGAGCGCAGCCGCAGTCGGCTCGTTGATGATCCGCTTGACTTCGAGGCCCGCGATGCGGCCGGCGTCCTTGGTTGCCTGGCGCTGGCTGTCGTTGAAGTACGCCGGTACCGTGATCACGGCTTCCGTGACCGGCTCGCCGAGGTAGTCTTCGGCCGTCTTCTTCATCTTGCGGAGCACTTCCGCCGAAACCTGCGGCGGCGCGAGCTTCTCGCCGTGTGCCTCGACCCATGCATCGCCGTTGTCGGCCTTGATGATGGTGTACGGCATCAGGCCGATGTCCTTCTGGACTTCCTTCTCTTCGAAGCGGCGGCCGATCAGGCGCTTCACTGCGAACAGCGTGTTCTTCGGGTTGGTCACCGACTGGCGCTTGGCCGGCGCGCCGACCAGCACTTCGTTGTCGTCCATGTAAGCGATGATCGACGGCGTGGTGCGCGTGCCTTCCGAGTTCTCGATGACCTTGACCTGGTTGCCTTCCATGATGGCGACGCACGAGTTCGTGGTGCCGAGGTCAATACCGATGATCTTTCCCATTTTTTCCTAATCTCCAGAAATGCTTGTTTGCTGCGCAAAAACCTGCGTTTTGGGGCGGTTTCGCGCGCCAGAATTCAACTCTGTTCCCGAAATGCGTCCGTCCGGTTCGTTTTCAAGACCCGACGTGCGATGCGGATATTAAATTTTTTCAATCGCCGGCGGCTAGCGGATCGCCGCCCGGCGGATCGCCGCCCGGCGGATCGCCGCCCGACGGATCGCCGCCCGACGGATCGCCGCCTGACGCGGCGATTTTCGCGCGCGCCGCCGACACCGCTGCCTGGAACTGCGCGAGGCCATGCCAGCCCGTCGCGCGGCCGAGCCGCTTGCCACGGTGGAAGAAGAACCACGTCGGCACGCCGTGCAGCCCGAAGCGGCGCCCCAGCGGGTGGTGTTCGTACACGTTGCAATGGAACCACTTCAGGTCCAGCGCGCGGATCGCGTCGGGCTGGGCGAGCATCGCCTTCTTCGCGATCTCGCAGTTGAAGCAGTCGACGCCCCAGAAGAACACCACCGCGAGCGCATCGCCCGCGCCGTCGATCGCCGCGTCGAACGTGCCGGCGTCCAGCGCCTGCATGCCGAACGCGTCGAATGCGGCCGGATCGACGCCGGCAGGCAGCATCGCGACGGCCTTACTTCGGCTGCGCGACGGTGACGAGCGCAGGACGCAGCACGCGGTCGGCGATCATGTAGCCCTTTTGCAGCACGGTGACGACGGTATTCGGCTCCTGGTCGGCCGGCACCATCGAGATTGCCTGGTGCTGGTGCGGATCGAACTTCTCGCCGACCGGGTTCAGCGCGACGACGCGGCCCTTCTCGAGCGCGCTCGTCAGCTGGCGCAGCGTCAGTTCGACGCCTTCGCGCACCTTCGCGATGTCGCCGGACGTATCGTTGACGGCCGCTTCCAGGCTGTCCAGCACGGGCAGCAGGTGCTCCGCAAAGCTCTCGATCGCGAACTTGTGCGCCTTCGAGACGTCGTCCTGCGCGCGGCGGCGGACGTTCTCGGTTTCGGCCTTCGCCCGCAGGAAGCTCTCCTGCAGCTCGGCGACCTTGGCTTGAGCCTCCGCGAGCGCCGCGTCGGCTGCTTCGGCGGCGGGAGCAGCGCCTTGCGCCGCCTGCTTCTCGCTGCCGATATCTTCGGCCGATTGGGATGCCGGGTTCTCTTGCGTGTTTTCCATGTCGCTGAAAGTCGATTAGAGGTTGAAGCCAAATCGGCAACCGCCGGACCGTATATCCGGTGGCACCGCACATTGCTGGTGCAAATAAGGGTGAAAACGACGATTTCAAGAGGGTTATTCGCCGGCATTCTCCAATACCGCGAAACAACCGCGCGTCACGCCGGGGCATCGGCCGCATAGTCCGCCAGATCGGGCGAAACGGCCGGTAACAACGCTTACCTGGCAAGTACTAGCTTGGCACAGGCCCGCTGCACTACACTCCTCTCAAGCGTCGGAAAAGCGTGTTTACCCCTAGCTGACCGCCGCCTGACATCCACCTGGCGCCGTTTTCACCCTTCAACTCGAGGGGAGTACCATGAAACTGACGTTTGCGATCTCGGTGGTCGCGCTGGTACTCATTGCCGGCACCACCACCATCTGCCTGTCGGGAGCCGTCACCGACCGCACGACCGAATACGGAAGCGCGCGGGCGACGTTCGACCAGATGTTCAGCTCCCACCAGAAAATCTGTCGATGATGCGCCGGTCGCGCTTCGTCGGCCGGCCGTGCAATTCGGCTGCCGGCTCACGATACGTGCGGCGCCGCTCCAGTTCGGCGAGCCGTGCGGCCCGCCCCGCTTCCGTCTCCGCGTAAAGCGTCTGCGCGACGCTCGCCGGCCCGCGCACGTCGCACACACCGAGCACGGCAATGTGCCAGACGATACCGTCGATCGCAATCTCGACCTCGTCGCCCACGCGCACTTCCTTCGCCGGCTTGACCGCCGCACCGCCAATCTTCACGTGCCCCTTGTCGACCGCATCGGTCGCGAGCGAGCGCGTCTTGAAGAACCGGGCCGCCCACAGCCATTTGTCGATGCGCAGCTTCGCGCCCGGTTCGGTCGAAATCTTGTAATTCATCGCGCTTAACCCACCGTTTCCGGCTGCGCGGCCTTGACCGGCCAGCCTTGCAGATTCTCGGCGACGATCTCGCCGAGCGCGCCGATCCACGCGGACGCGCCATTCAGGCACGGAATCCGGTGGAACGCCTTGCCGCCGCCGGCGAGGAACTCGTCGCGCACTTCCATGCCGATCTCCTCGATCGTCTCCAGGCAGTCGGCCGTGAAACCGGGACAGAACACGTCGGCCCGCCGCACGCCGGCCTCGCCGAACTCGCGCAGCGTCGGCGCGGTGTAAGGCTGCAGCCATTCGGCCTTGCCGAAACGCGACTGGAACGTGACGCGGCATTCGGTGGTCGACAGCCCGAGCGCGGCCATCAGCAGCGCGCCCGTCTGCTGGCACTGGTCGTGATAGGGATCGCCGAGGTCGAGCGTGCGCTTCGGCACGCCGTGAAAGCTCAGCACGAGCTTGTCGCCGGCCGCGAAATCGGGCCGGCCGTGCTGCGCCCAGTACTGGCGCACCTGCTCGGCCAGCGCATGAATATAGGCCGGATGGTCGGCGTAGTGCCGCACCGTGCGCACCTCGGGCTGGTTGCGCATGCGCGCGAGCGCGTCGAAGGCGGCGTCGAACGCCGTGGCGGTGGTCGACGCCGAGTATTGCGGATACATCGGCATCAGCAGCACGCGCTCGACGCCCGCCCGCTTGAACTGCGCGAGCGCGTGCGAAATGTTCGGGCTGCCGTAGCGCATCGCGTAGTCGACCATCACGTGATAGCCGTTCGACGTGAGCAGATGCCGCACGCTGTCGGTCTGGCGCTCGGTGTACACGCGCAGCGGCGAGCCCTCGGGCATCCAGACCGCCGCGTATTTCTTCGCGGACGCGCGGCCGCGCAGCGGCAGGATCACCGCGCGCAGCAGCACCTGCCAGACGGCCTGCGGAATCTCGACGACCCGCGGATCCGACAGGAATTCGGCCAGGTAGCGCCGCACCGCGCGCGGTGTCGGGGCGTCGGGCGTGCCGAGATTGATCAGCAGCACGCCGATGCGATGGGCAGCCGCGGTGCTCGAAGGCGGCTCAAGATCGAAACGCATGGGCAATTACGTGCTCGGGGCACGGGACCGGACGGCTCTCAATTATAGCGGCCCGCTCCGCGCCGGTCGGCTGGCCGTTCGGCCGACTGCCGGCACACGCGGTGCCGCGGCACGATGACGGGGCAGGATCGGGCCGGCGACGGCAGGCTACTGCTGGCTCAGCGTGAGCGACAGCAGGCGCGCGGTGATGTCGACGATCGGTATCACGCGGTTGTACGCCATGCGGGTCGGGCCGATCACGCCGAGCGTGCCGACGATCTGCCCGTTCACCTCGTAAGGCGCGGTGACGACGCTCATTTCCTCGATCGGCACGAGCGTCGATTCGCCGCCAATGAAGATCTGCACGCCCTGGGCGTGGCTCGACACGTCGAGCAGTTGCAGGAGGCCCGTCTTTTGGTCGAATACGTCGAACAGCTTGCGCAGCCGCGCCATGTCGGACGAGAGATCCGCCACTTCGAGCAGGTTGCGCTCGCCGGAAATCAGCACGGTGTCCTCGGTGTCGGGCACCTCGGTGCTGGCCGTCACGGCGGCGTGCATCAGCGCGGTCATGTCGCCGCGCAACTGGTCGATCTCGTCGCGCAGGCGGCGGCGCACCTCGTCGAACGACAGGCCGGCGAAGTGCGCGTTGATGTAGTTGGACGCCTCGGTCAGTTGCGACGGCGAGTAATCGCGCGGCGTCGCGAGCATCCGGTTCTGCACGTCGCCCTCGGGCGTGACGATGATCAGCAGGATGCGCTTGTCCGACAGGCGCATGAACTCGATCTGCTTGAACACGTGGCTGCGGCGCGGCGTCAGCACCACGCCCGCGAACTGCGACAGGTTCGACAGCACGCTCGCGGCGGCCGCCACGACCCGCTGCTGCGGCTCGCCGGCCTGCAGCGTGTTCTGCACCTGCCGCGCGACGGCTTCGGCGTCGATCGGCGCCTCGACCGTCAGCATCGTGTCGACGAACAGCCGGTAGCCGCGCGGCGTCGGCACGCGGCCGGCCGACGTGTGCGGGCTCGACACGAGGCCGAGCTCCTCCAGGTCGGACATCACGTTGCGGATCGTCGCCGGGCTCAGCTCGAGCCCGGAGTAACGGGACAACGTGCGCGATCCGACTGGCTGACCGTCGGCGATATACCGTTCGATCAGGGTTTTCAGGAGGGTTCGTGCGCGAGGATCTAGCATGGTGGAAAATTTTAGCGCAACCGCGCGACCGCGGCGAGTGGCGTCGGCTACCGTTGCGCGGGCCGGCCCGATCCGGCCCCGACCGCGCACGCCCGGTTCTTTTCGTCAACGAGCTATGGTGTAATGCCGGCATGAAAACCGGTAATCAGTTCAACACTGTCGCGCTCGTCGGCCGGAGCAACACGCCGAACATCGCCGAGCCGCTCGCCACGCTGGCCGCCTGCGTCGCCAAGCGGGGCTTCGAGGTCGTCTTCGAAGCCGAGACCGCGCGCGAGATCGGCATCACCGGCTACCCGGCGCTGACTCCGGCCGAAATCGGGGCGCGTGCCGATGTGGCGGTCGTGCTGGGCGGCGACGGGACGATGCTCGGCATCGGCCGTCAGCTCGCGCCGTACAAGACACCGCTGATCGGGATCAACCACGGCCGGCTCGGCTTCATCACCGATATCGCGGCGGCCGACATGCAGGCGCTCGTCCCGGTGATCCTGTCGGGCAAGTTCGAACGCGAGGAGCGCGCGCTGCTCGAAGCCCGGATCATGCGCGACGGCGAACCGATCTACCACGCGCTCGCCTTCAACGACGTCGTCGTGAACCGCAGCGGCTTCTCCGGGATGGTCGAACTGCGCGCATCGGTCGACGGCCGGTACATGTACAACCAGCGTTCGGACGGCCTGATCGTCGCCACGCCGACCGGCTCGACCGCTTACGCGCTGTCGTCGGCCGGCCCGATCCTCCATCCGCAGCTGGCGGGCATCGTGCTCGTGCCGATCGCGCCGCACGCGCTGTCGAACCGGCCGATCGTGCTGCCCGACGATTCGAAAATCGCGATCCAGATCGTCGGCGGGCGCGACGTCAACGTGAACTTCGACATGCAGTCGTTCACCGCGCTCGAACTGAACGACACGATCGAGGTGCGCCGCTCGAAGCACACGGTGCCGTTCCTGCACCCGATCGGCTACAGCTACTACGCGACGCTGCGCAAGAAGCTGCACTGGAACGAACACGCCTCGAACGAAGACGACAAGGCGTCCTGACGCCGCTCTGCCCGACACCATGCTCCGCCACCTCTCGATCCGCGACTTCGTCATCGTCGCCGCGCTCGATCTCGAATTCGACAGCGGCTTTTCCGTCTTTTCCGGTGAAACCGGCGCCGGGAAATCGATCCTGATCGACGCCCTCGCCCTCGCGCTCGGCGAACGTGCCGACGCGAGCGTCGTGCGCACCGGCTGCAGCCGCGCCGACATCACCGCCGAATTCACGCCGCACGACCGCGTCGCGCGCTGGCTCGACGAACACGCGTTCGACACCGAGGACACCGTGATGCTGCGCCGCGTGATCGACGCGAACGGCCGGTCGCGCGCGTTCATCAACGGCACCAGCGCGACGCTCGCGCAGCTGCGCGAGCTCGGCGAGATGCTCGTCGACATCCACGGCCAGCATGCGCACCAGCTGCTGATGCGGCCGGATGCGCAACGCGAGCTGTTCGATACGCATGCGGGGCTCGTCGCCGATGCCGCGAACGTCGCGCGCGCGTGGCGCGTGTGGCGCGACGCGACGCAGGCGATCGACGCCGCAAAAGCGCACGAGCGCGAGCTGCAGCTCGAACGCGAAAAGCTCGCCTGGCAGCTCGCCGAACTCGACAAGCTCGCGCCGCAGCCCGGCGAATGGGACGAAGTCAGCAACGAGCACAAGCGCCTGTCGCATTCGGCGAACCTGATCGAAGGCGTGCGCGGTGCGCTCAACGCGCTGTCCGAGTCCGACGACGCGATGCTCGCGCAGCTCGGCGCGATCGTGTCGAAGCTGCGCAGCCTCGCCGACTACGACACCTCGCTCGGCGACGCGCTCGCGTCGCTCGAACCGGCCGAGATCCAGTTGCAGGAAGCCGTCTATTCGCTGTCGCACTATGCGCAGCGCGTCGATCTCGACCCCGAACGGCTCGCGCAGGTCGAAACGCGTCTCGATGCGCTGCACTCGACCGCCCGCAAGTTCCGCTTGCCGCCCGACACGCTGCACGAAGAACACGCGGCACGCCGCGCGCAGCTCGCCGCACTCGATGCGGCGGCCGATCTCGGCGCGCTCGTGGCGGCGCAGGCCAAGGCGCGGGAAACCTATCTCGCCGACGCCAAACACCTGTCCAAGGCACGCACGCAGGCCGCCAAGGCGCTCGGCACGGCTGTCACGGCCGGCATGCAGGAACTGTCGATGGCGGGCGGGAGCTTCGAAGTCGCGCTCGTGCCGCTCGCCGACGGCGGCCCGCACGGGCTCGAGCAGGTCGAATTCCGGGTCGCCGGGCACCCCGGCGTGCCGCTGCGGCCGCTCGCGAAGGTGGCGTCGGGCGGCGAACTCGCGCGGATCAGCCTCGCGCTCGCGGTGATCGCCAGCGCGGCAAGCCCGACGCCGACACTGATCTTCGACGAAGTCGATACGGGGATCGGCGGCGGCGTCGCCGAAGTGGTCGGCCGCCTGCTGCACCAGCTCGGGCGCGATCGCCAGGTGCTGTGCGTGACGCACCTGCCGCAGGTCGCCGCGCGCGGTGATCACCACTACCAGGTCGCAAAAGGCGCCGACGACCGTGGCGGTACGGTGTCGACCGTCGTCGCGCTCGACCGCGCCAACCGGATCGAGGAAGTCGCGCGGATGCTCGGCGGCCTCGAGATCACGGCGACCACGCGCAAGCACGCGAAGGAAATGCTCGCCGCATAAGGCACCGGACAGGTGGAAAAGCGAGCTCAGTCAACGTGAAAACGTAAAAAAGGCCGTTCCAGGTGATACCGGAACGGCCTTTTGGTGAGGTCCGACGTATCCGACGCGCTTCGCGGCACGACGAACTTAGCAGATGGCACCAGATCGAACGGCGCGCGGCACGCGCCTGCGCGGTCGCCCGCGCCGGCACCTCGCCGTGCCTACTTGCCCTTGCACGTCGCATGCATGTTCGCGACGCCCTTCTCGCGCCATGCGGCCCACTCACCGCCCGTCCCCGGCACATCGCCGAGCACCCACCAGCCGTTGAGCCAGGTCTTGCCGGCGTGGCTGACCTCGTGGCACGGCGTCGCGTAGGTCTTCTTCTTGTCCCAGGCCGGCGCGCCCGTGGCCGCGTCGGCACGCACCGTCACGCCATGCGTCGCCACCGCACTGCGGTTCTGCGCATCGGTCACGGTCAGCTTCACGTCGTAGCGCTGCGCCTGCGTCGCCTTCGGCGCAACGAACGATGCATTCGCGCCCTGCTGGTCGATCGCGAGTCCGGCCGGCGCGGTCCACGCATACTTCAGCCCCTTGCCGGTCGACGCCGCGCCGGACAACACGACGGTCGCACCACCGTCGACCGTCGCCGGCCCGCTGATCGCGGCCCGCGGCGGCGGGACGATTTCCTGCGCCTTCACCTTGACGACATGCGACGCCTGCGCCGTGTAGCCCTTGTCGTTGGTCACGGTCAGATCGAAGGCGTAATCGCGGTCCTGTCCAAGCGCGGGGGCAACGAACTTCAGCTCCGCGCCGTTCGGTTTCGCGTCGATGCCGGCCGGGGCCGTCCACGCATGGCGCAACTGCTCGCCGACCGACGACGCGCCCGACAACACGACCGTCGCGCCCGCGTTCGCCTGTTGCGGGCCGATGACGGCCGCCTGCGGCAGCAGCACCCCGTCGTTCTTCACCTCGACCACCGCGCCGTTCGGCCCGACCGACTTGACGGTGACGATCTTGCCCGACAGCGTGTCGTGCAACGCATGCCCCGGCATCAGCGGCGCGTCCTTCATTCCCTGCGTACTGCCCGGCGTCGCATCGACCAGCGTATTGGTCAGCACATTGCCGCCCTGTGCAACGGTTCGCACGATCACGCCATTGACGAACGGGTCGTCGGACTTCCAGTTGTCGAAGCCGGGCTGCGGCTGGCGAAACTCGAGCCACAGCGTCGAGCCGTCGGCGCGCGCCAGACGGTACGCCTTCGCACCGGACGCTGTGCCCCACAGCGGCGCGAGTTGGTACGTGCCCTCGCCCTTGATCTCGGGTACGTCGGCTTCGGTCAGCCAGCCTCTGAACAACTGGTAGCTCGCCGGATACAAACGCCGGCCGCCGCCGCCCATCGTGTCGGTCGGATCGTCGACCCCGCCCGCGCGACACGCGCTGCCCACCTCGACCGTGCCGCCCGGCGTCGGGCAGTTGACGAGCGAACCCGGATGCTGCGCGCCGAGGCTGTGACCGAACTCGTGGGACCACATCCAGTAACCGTGGCCGCTCGCGTTCGACAGGATCCAGTTGCCGGGCATTGCCGCCAGGCCGGCCCAGTTGCAGCTGCTCATTTTCGGCAGTTCGACGAACAGGTAGTCGAACTTGTCCGGGTTCACACCGCGGGCGAACGCCGCGCTGCGCGCCGCCGCGCGAATCGTGCCGGAATCGCAGCTGGCCGGACGGTCGCCAAGGTTGACGCTGTCGAGCGTCTGACCGTGCAACGTCAGCTTGCCGTGGGACGCGACCTCGACATAACGCCGCAGCGACGAATAGTCGTCGCCGTCGCCGAACACCGCCTTGCGCACCACTTCGCTTTCGGCCGGTTGCGAGTCGTTGAAGTGCGTCACCATCAGCAACGCCGATTTGTCGCCGAGCAGCGGGCGCTGCGACGGCGCGATCGATGCGGACGACCGCCAGACCGACGCCGGCTGGCCGCGCAGGTTCTGCATCGCGACGCCGGCAGCCCCTTCCCGCGGCGCCAGCACTTCGGCGGACCGGCCGGTGTTGACCCGGTACCGGTTGCCGAACGACACGCGGCCGTCGATGCCGATGTCGGCCCGCCAGTCGCGCATCGTCTGGTCGCCCTCGCTGCAGACGCCGACCGACACGCGCCCCATGCCGCTGTCGCCGGAGGCCGAATGCAGGCACATCTTCGTGCCGCGCGCCGCGCTCGCGCCGGCGTTGATGATGCGCTGGAAGCCGTCGCGCGGCTCGAAGGTCCAGTCCTGCGCGGCGCTGCCGTCGCATGCCGCGAACACGGCCGCGTTGTCGGCCGGCTGCCAGGCCAGGCACTGGCCATCGCCACGCGACAGGTTCTTGAGCGGGGTGGAAGCCGTTTCCGCTGCACCAGCGGAAACGGAGAACAGTCCAGCGACGGCCGCGGACAGCGCCGTCGTGGCAAGAGAGTAGCGGATAGGTTTCAAGATGAGTTGAGATCGTTTGTGGCGCACACGGCACCGGTTGAACGGAAAGCCGGATTCTTCCGATACCCGCCCTTGCGCTCAAACAATCTCAAACGAATCTCAATGCCGGCCGCCGCGGTGCGCGCGGCGTGCCGCGGTCAGATTCCGCCGAACACGCGCTCCCACAGCGCCGTCACGGCCGCCCGTTCGTCGGCCACCACGGCCGGATCGACCCGCGCCTTCTCCATCCCGTCGAGCCGCAGCTTATGCTGGAGCTTCCGGTACTTGCGGTACGCCGCGCCGACGCGCTCGGCCTCGTCCTCGCCCATCAACCCGAAGCGCGCGACCTCGCGCAGCAGCGCGATGTTGCCCGTGTTGCGGATCAGCTCGGCATCGCTCGACGCGTGCAGCAGCACCCAGTACTGGACGATGAACTCGATGTCGACCATCCCGCCGCGATCGTGCTTCAGGTCGAACAGCTCGGTCTGGTTCGGGTGGCCGGCGAACACCTTGCCGCGCATGTCGACGATTTCCTTCGCGAGCACGCCGCCGTCGCGCGGCGTCGTCAGCACCTGCTGGCGGATCGCCTCGAAGTCCGCGCCGATCTGCGCGTCGCCCGCGCTGTAGCGGGCCCGCGTCAGCGCCTGGTGCTCCCAGACCCACGCGGTATTCGCGGCGTCGCCCTCGCGCAGCTGGTAGCGGCGGAACGCGTCAAGATCGGTGACGAGCAGCCCGGCCTCGCCGTTCGGCCGCAGCCGCAGGTCGATGTCGAACAGCGCGCCCGCCCCGGTCGCCGTGGTGAGCCACGTGATCAGGCGCCGCGTGAAGGTCGTGTAGACGTCCGCCGAGCGCTCGTCGGCGTCGTCGTACAGGAAGATCAGGTCGAGATCCGACGCGTAGCCGAGCTCCTTGCCGCCCAGCTTGCCGTACGCGATCACCGCGAACTTCGGCACGTCGCGATGGCGCTTCGCGAGCTGCGACCAGACGACTTCGATCGTCACGTCGAGCACCGCGTCGGCCAGCTCGGACAACCGGTCGCTCACGTGCTCGACCGACAGTTGCCCGGCCAGATCGATCAGCAGGATCCGGAACACCTCCGCGTGCTGCGCATGCCGCAGCAGGTCCATCTGTTGCTCGGGGCCGTCGGCCGCGGCGAGGCGCGCGCGCAGGGCGTCCTTGAACGCGGGCCAGTCGAACGGGCTCGCGATCGCCTCGTCGTCGAGCAGTTCGTCGAGCAGTTGCGGATGGCGGATCAGGTAGCCGCCGCCCCAGCGCGTCGCCCCGAGCACCGACAGCACGCGGTCGAGCGCGGCCGGATATTCGGTCAGCAGCGCGAGATAGACACCGCGCCGGCTGACCGTCTCGAGCAGGTCGAACAGGCGCACGATCGTGTCGTCGCGGCGCGCCGCGTCGATGTTCGGCGCGGCGTCGAGCGCCCGCTGCGCGACGCTGTCGAAGCGCTGCCGGCTCTTTTCCGGCAGGCCCGTGTAGCGCGACGACTGCCAGATCGCGCGCAGCCGGGCGAGCACGGTGGCCGGATCGGTAAAACCGAGGCCGTCGAGACGCGCGACCAGCGCGTCGTCCTCGCCGTCGTCGGCCAGCGCGCCGCTCCAGATCCACGCGGCGGCCGTGTCGTCGCCGGCCGCGCAGGGCGCGCCGCTCGCCTTGTCCGCAAAAATCTGGTCGAACTGCGCTTCGACGAACGTGCGGTGGCCGTCCAGCACCGTCATCAGCGCCGCATAGTCGGCGAAGCCCAGCGACGCGGCCAGCGCCGCGCGCTCGTCCGGCTCGACCGGCATCGCGTGCGTCTGCGCGTCGTTGCGGTACTGCAGACGGTGCTCGAGCGTGCGCAGGAAGTTGTAGGCGTCGGTCAGGCGCGCACGCACATCCTCGCCGATCAGCCCGCGCGCCTGCGCATGGCGCAGCACCGCAAGCGTCGGCCGCACGCGGAATTCCGCATCCTGGCCGCCGCGGATCAGCTGGAACACCTGCGCACTGAATTCGATCTCGCGAATCCCGCCGCGCCCGAGCTTGATGTCGTCGGCCTTGTCGGGCCGCATCGACGCGCGGCGCGCGGCCTCCTGCCGGATCTGCTGGTGCAGCGAGCGGATCGCGCCGATCACGCCGAAGTCGAGGTAGCGGCGGTACACGAACGGCTTGACGAGCGACTCGAGTTGCGACGCCAGCCGTTGCGCCGGGTCACTGTCGCCTTCCGACACGAGCCGCCCCTTGATCCACGCGTAGCGCTCCCACTCGCGCCCCTGTACGTAGAAATACTCCTCGAGCATGCCGAGGCTGCAGACGAGCGGCCCCGAATCGCCGTTCGGACGCAGCCGCATGTCGACGCGAAACACGTAGCCGTCGGCCGTGACTTCCGACAATACGCCGATCAGCCGCCGGCCGAGCCGCGTGAAATATTCCTGCGTGGACAGCGGCGAACGCGCGCCGCCGGTCGTCTCGCCGTCGTCCTCGTAGACGAAGATCAGGTCGATGTCCGACGACACGTTCAGCTCGCGGCCGCCGAGCTTGCCCATCCCGACCACGCCGAGCACGACGCGCTGGCCGTCGGCGCCGCGCGGCTCGCCGTACTGCGCCTCGAGCTCGGCCGACAGCAGCGCGAGCGAGCGCTGCACCGCCACTTCCGCGAGATCGGTCATCGCGCCCGTGACCTCGGCGACGTCCGCCAGCCCGCGCAGGTCGCGCTCCGCCACCGCACCGAATGCCTCGGCGCGCAGTTGCCGCAGTGCGCGCTTCAGATGCTCCTCGGTCGGCGCGGCGGTGCCGGCCGGCGTCGCGAGCAGTTCGGTGAGGCGCGCGTCGAGCTGCGCGCGTTCGCGGCG
>NZ_JAAGPH010000305.1:0-2764 GCF_017104705.1 Burkholderia sp. Se-20373
GCCGCGGCCGATCAGCGCGACGCGTGCGCCGCGCGCGCCGAGCCACGCGGCCGTCGCGACGCCCAGATGGCCGAATCCGCCGGTGATCGCGACGGCCTTGCCTTTGAAGTCGTGTTCCATCGATATTTTCTCCTGGATCGAGGGTTGCTTGATGATGTGTGTTGCATGAGCGATGCCGGCCGCGGCATGCGTGCGCGGCCGGCAATGTGCCACAGGGTAGCGCCGTTCACGCATCCGTGCGCACCGCGACGAGGCTGCGACGGCGCAGTTCTTCCGTCGTTTCGCCCTGGTTGTCCGGGCGCCAGCCCGGCGGCAGCAGCACGAAGCGGATCGCGGTCCACACGTCGCGGGCGGCTGCGACGTCGCGGGCAAGGCTCGCCCAATGCTCGAGCTCGACGACGAACGGGTTGCGCGAGCGGGTCGGCGTGACGAGGCCGAAACGGCACGGCTCGTCGGCGCGCTCGGCGACGTAGGTGCCGAACAGCCGGTCGAACACGACCAGCACGCCGCCGTAGTTTGCATCGAGATAGTCGAGGTTCGACGCGTGGTGCACGCGGTGCGCGGACGGCGTGTTGAACACGATTTCGAGCCAGCCGAGCTTCGGCATCCAGGTGTTGTGCAGCCAGAACTGGTACATCAGGTTGAACGACAGGATCGCGAGCACGGCTTCCGGACGCACGCCGAGCCACACGAGCGGCGTGAAGAACATCGCGGCGCCGGCGATCTTGCCGGTCCAGCCGAGGCGAAACGCGGACGACAGCGTCAACTGGTTCGGCGAATGATGCACCGCATGAGTCGACCAGAAGAACCGCACGCGGTGCGACGCGCGGTGATACCAGTAGTAGCAGAACTCCTGGCCGACGAACACGAGCAGCGCGAGCGCGACGCTGTGGAGCGGGATCGTGAAGAGCCGGTGCGCCCACGCGAGGTCGAACAGCGGCGTGGCGAGCGACAGCGGCACCAGCGCGAGCAGCTTGCGGCCCGCGAGATCGGCGAGCGACAGCCACACCTCGTTCCAGTCGAACGGTTCCGGCCCGCGGGCGCGGCGCCAGGTGAGCACGGCCGCCTCGACGAGCGAGACGGCGACGATGAAGAGCGTGACGTAGTACGCGAGCTTTCCTGTGGTGGTGAGCATGATGGGCCTTTCCTCCGGTTGAGTCGGACGCGTCATCGGCGGCACGGGCTGCCATCGCGTCGAATGGAACGCACTGTAGTGGGCGCGGAACGGAAAGGCCACGCGGGAAATATGTCGCCGTATGTCGTGGGGGAAGGCGGTCGGGTGACGTGTGGCGGGCGTGGGCGCTGGTGGGCCGGAGCGGGGCCGATTTGGGGCTGCGCGTTGGTGTGTCGTGCGGGAAATGTGTCACCGCATGTCGCGGTGAAATGCGATCGGGCGGTAAGCGGCGCTCGCGTGCGCCCATGGATTGAAAACCGACCCGCTCGTGCGGGCGCGCTTGCATGTCCGGCGAGTAATGGATCGCCGCCTGTCGCGCCGAAACCGGTCGACGCTGCACGCAACCTGCGGCGACGGATGCGGCGGCGCGACACATGCATACGACCGGTGCCGATCGGAAGCCGATTCCTCGGCAGGCATGCGATGACGGCTTCAGTTCAAGGAGAAGCGGGGTCCGGTCGCACATGGCGCACTGCCCGCGTTCGGTTCGCGCGTTTCACCGCGATGCATGCATGAATCGGCCGGCAAATATGTCGCCGCATGTCGCCGCGACACATTTTCGCGCTGCGCCCGACATGTTCGGCCCCCGTGCCACGCCACCGTGCTCTCACGCAATTGCATCGCCGACAGCCTTGCCCGGCGCGGCATGCCCGCGATCGGCGCGGCCGGCACACGCATTCGTCGTACTTCGAATCAGCACGCCACGTGTAACACCGCGACATCTTTTATGACGCGACGAGCGCGTGTCATCGCCCTAAAGTTCGTCCCGTCGCCACGCCACTGCGTGCACCGAAACGAACCGCAAGGACACCCGATGAAAACCCGCCTTCTCGTCATAGCCACTGCCCTCACCCTCGCCTGCGCGCCGGCCTTCGCCGGCTGGTCCGGCCACGGCACCGCATACACGCCGCGCGGCACCTACAACGGCGCACACGCCGGCTCGTGCGGCGGCGGCAGCTGCTCGCATGCGGGTGGCGTGATCGGCCCCGGCGGCGGGATCGCGACCAACACGGGCACCGTCACGCGCACCGCGCCCGGCCAGTTCTCGAACAGCGGCACGGCCGTCGGCCCGAACGGGCGCTCGGTCGAACACAGCGGCGACACGAGCTGCGCGGGCGGCACCTGCTCGCACACCGGTTCGCTGACGGGCTCGGACGGCCGCAGCGCCACGACGTCGGGCAGCGTGACGCGCAACGGCCCGGGCCAGTATTCGTCGAGCGGCACGATCACGGGCGCGAACGGCAACACGGCCAGCCACACGGCATCGACGAATTGCGCGGGCTCGACCTGCTCGCGCTCGGGCACCGTGACGGGCGCCGACGGCGGAACCGTCACGCATTCCGGCAGCGCGACGCGCGTGGCGCCGGGTGTCGTGACGACGTCGGGCGGCTCGACGGTCGTGCACGAGCCGACCAGCGTGGTGATCGGCGTCTGCCCTGCGGCCACCGCATCGAGCGACGCGGGCGCGGCCGGCGTGATGTTCGGCCCGACCACGACGTCGACATGATCCTCGTCGACCAGCTTGCGGATGTTGCGCACCGCCGTGCCCGGGTCGGACGCGTCGTCGAGCACCGTTACCTGCACGGGTTG
>NZ_JAAGPH010000306.1:0-2455 GCF_017104705.1 Burkholderia sp. Se-20373
TATGCGGGCCGCCTGGCTCGTGTAGTAGTCCCGATAGGTGGCATGGCCGGGCACTGACGGCGCGGCGTCGCCGAACGCGGCCGCAAGCCGGCGCAGCCCGGCTGCGTCGCCGGGCATCACGTGATCGGCGTCGCGCGCGATCGCGTCGGGCAGGCGGGCGTCCTTCGCGATATCGATGCCTGTGCCGCCGGCGAGTTCGCGGCGCACCGCGAACGCGTTCGCCTGCGCGCGCGCCTCGGCCAGCAGTGCGCTGTCGGTCCATGCTTCCGGCGACGTGTGGTCGAGCGCCAGCTGGCCGGTGATCGTCTCGACCGCATGCTGCGCTTCATGCGCGAGCGCATAGACGAGCGTGCCGGTGCCGCGCAGCCGACCGTCGAGCACGATCCGCTGTTTCGCGGTGTCGATGCGGCTGCCGCGTCCGGGGCGGCCGAGCACGACTTTCCAGCCGGCCGCGTGCGCTTGCGCGACCTGCCCGCCAAGCAGGGTCGAGCGGTCGACGAGTGCGTAGGCTTCCTTCGGCAGCGGCGCGCCGCCGAAGCGCATCCGAACGCGTGTGATGATCGACGGCTTCTGCACGAACGCGCCTGGTGCCGGCGTTTCCGCGAGTTGCGGATGCGCGAGCTCGATCTCGCCGCGTTCGAGGCCGCTCGTCAGCGCGCGCTCGATCAGCGCGAGGCGCTGCAACGCCGTGAAGTGCTCGCCCGCCTCCATGCCGATCGAGCCGGGGTCGCTCAGCAGGAAATCGCCGTTGCGCGTGAACAGGCCTTGCAGGTCGAAGCCGATACCCGTGCTTTCGATGACGGCGCGGATCTGCCGGATATGGTCGAGCGCCGCGCGCGACACCACCTGCGGCAGCGCGCCCGTCTCGAAGCTGAAGCTGTGGAATACGCCGAGCGGCCGGTACAGCACCGCGACGCGGTCGAGTGCGGAGAACGGGCCGCTCATCGTCACGGTTTTCAGGCCGTACGACGCGAGATCGTCGAGTGCGATGCTTTCGTCGATCGCCGCGTCGAGCTGGTGCGCTTCCGATGTATGGGGCCCCTTGTCGTACACCGCGAGCGCGGCGTCGTCGCCGAGCGCGAACACGGTTTTCTCGCCGCCGGAGCCGAGCAGCTCGCCGACGTGGCGTTCGACGTCGATCCGTTTTCCCGGCCGGCCTTCGACGTGCACGCCTTCGGCGTCGGCCGTCAGCGGGCCGAGGTCGTGCGGGGCAGCGGGCGCCGGGTCGAGGCGGCGGAACACGCCGGTGTCGAGCAGTGCGGCATGCGCGCCGACCGCGTGCGCGGGCGGCGCATACACCGGCCGTTGCCACAGGTTCGCGAGCTGCGCGGCAGCGGCTTCGCCGCCCTGCTGCGCGGACAGCACGATCGAATAGCCGTCCCGGATCATGAACGCGGGCGCCTGGTCGAGCGCGTATTCGTGCACGCCGGTCGGCCGGCCGCCCGTCAGCAGCGTGCCGTCCGGCAGCGTGTCGGCGTGCAGCATCATCACGCCGGCGTCCTCCAGCACCGTGAAATGGCGGCTGCGGGCCGCCTGCAGTTCGGACACCGTGGGTGCCGGCCGCGCACCGAACGGCGACGCGTACTCGGCATGCGCGCGGCTCCACGCGACGCGTTCGTCGAAGCTGCGCACGCCGCGCGGCGTGTCGCCGGGCTCGCGCGTCTGCGGCGCGGGCATCCGGCGCGGAATGCCGCCGCGGCGTTTCTGGCGCGCCCATACGTCGTGATAGAAGTCGCGGTAGGTCTCGCCGTCGCGGCCCGATACGGGTGCGTCGGCGAACGCGTCGACGAGCCGGCCGACCGTGCCTGCGTAGTCGTGCGACGGCGCGCGCCATGCGTCGCCTTCGTGCTCGATCGCATCGGGCAGCCGCACGTGCGCGGCGATGTCGCCGCCGCCCGCGAGCTGGATCTCGTAGCGGGCCTCGAACGCATTGATCTGCGCGCGCGCCTCGGCTTCGAGCGCCTTGCGCGTGAAGCGGCTGCGGTTGCCGTAGTCGAGGTTGAGCACGCCGGCCATCGCCTCGACCGCATGCCGCGCTTCGTGCGCGAGCGTGTACGCGATGCTGCCCGGATGCTGGAGGCCGCCGTCGATCGTCACGCGGCGCTTGCGCGGATCGATGCGGCTGCCGCCGCCGCGCTTGCCCAGCGTCACGCGCCAGCCGGCGTCCTGCAGCATGCGCAACTGCGTCGCGAGCGTGCCTGATTGCAGCGCGAGTGCCTGCGCGGCTTCGGGCAGCGCCGCACCGCCGAAACGCATCTGCATCCGCGTGATCCAGCCGGGGTTCGACGCGGCATGGTCGGGCGGCGGCGTTTCGATCGTTTCCGGATGCGCGGCGGCGAGCCCGGTATCGTCGTTCGCGGCAGCCGGGCGCGCGTCGGTCGCGTTCGCGCGGGCGGTCGTCCGGTCGGCCGTGTCGCCGGCCGCCTTGCCGGCGGTTTTGCCGGTGTCCGTCTCG
>NZ_JAAGPH010000307.1:0-2728 GCF_017104705.1 Burkholderia sp. Se-20373
GGCTTCCACCGCTACATGATGTTCACGCCGCGCGCACAGTTGCGCAACGGCTGGGCCGGCATGCGCTTCGCGATGACGGCCAACGGCCCCGGTGACGGCCCTCCGGAACAGATCATCGACGCCCCCACCGAGCTGCCGAGCAAGCGATGGGTGCATGTGGCCGTCACGCTATCGGGTTCGACCGGCACGATATACGTGGACGGCACGCCCGTCAGTACCAACACGGCGATGTTCCAGGCGCCGTTCCGCCTTGGCCCTACCACGCAGAACTGGCTGGGCAAATCGCAATACAGTGCCGACGCCACGTTCCGCGGCCTGATCGACGATTTCCGTATCTATCGCGGTGCGCTCGGCGCTGCGCAGATTGCATCGCTCATGACGAATTGATCACGCAGGGCCCGACGACGGGCCCTGCAATGGACCTCTTTCCTTAAGGACTTCTGATGACCGTGTTTTCTCAACGATGGATTGCCGCTGCGGCGATGGCGTGTACGTTATGGGGCTGTGATGGCGGATCCGACAGCGCGACAGGCGTGACCCATGCGGGTGCCAATGTCGCCGCCAATCGTAGTCAGGTCGGCGGAAATGGCAGCGGCAGCAACCTGCCGGCGGCCAGCTGGACCAGCGTCAAGTGGGGCGGCGGCGGCTACGTCACCGGCCTGATCTACCATCCAGCCAACGCGAGCCTGCTGTACGCACGCACCGACGTCGGCGGCGCGTATCGCTGGAACGCGACCAACTCGACGTGGACGCCCATCACCGACGGCATCGGTTTCGGCTCAGGCGAGGGTGATTTCCACGGCGTCGAAAGCCTTGCGCTCGACCCGAACAACGATCAGCTCGTTTACATGATGACCGGCATTACCGTGACGCAGGGTCACAACGGCCGCATCTACATCTCGAGCAACCGCGGCGACACCTGGACGCACTACGACCTGCCGTTCCCGGTGGGCGGCAACGACAACGGCCGCGCCACGGGCGAGCGCCTGCAGGTCGACCCGAACAATCCCTCGACGCTGTTCTACGGATCGCGCACGGCCGGCCTGTGGAAGAGTGCCGATTCCGGCCGCACCTGGGCGCAGGTCACGGGTCTGTCCTCCACCACGATCAGCGGCGGCAGCTCCCCGTTGGGCGTCGAGCAGGTCATCTTCGACACGTCGGGCAAGGGCGGCGGCCAGCCGACCTGGATCATGTGGGCCACCGTCGCCCCGGACTACGCCAACGCGGCGGGCCTGACGTCGACCCTGTACAAGTCCACCAACGGCGGCTTCTCGTGGACGCCGGTGCCCGTCCCCCCGACGGTGTCCGGCTACTACATCCCGCACGTCGTGCGCACGTCCGACGGCAACTTCTACGTGGTGTTCAACGCGGGCGTCGGCCAGGGCATCGGTGGTCCGAGCTATCTCTACAAGTTCGGCGGAAGTAACAACGGCAACTGGACGCTGCTCAACAGCTCCAGCAGCAACGGCTTTGGCGGCCTGTCCGTCTCCGGTCTGGGCGCGTCCGCCCGCATCGCACTGGGCATGACCGGCTGGAGCGACACCAGCAAGACCATCCAGCTATCCGACGACGGCGGCAGTACGTGGCGCGAAATCGAGGCCGGCATGCCGCACACCGGCACTGCCACGGGGGGCTGCGCCGGCTGGGTCGAGAGCGTCGCCATCGACCCGGCCAATCGCGATCACGTCATGCACGTCCACGGCGGCGGCATCTGCGAAACCATGAGCGCCTCGTCGCCCACGCCAACCTGGCGTCCCAAGGTCGACAACCTCGAGGAAACCGTGACGCTGGCGCTCGTCACGGCGCCGCCCGGCGCGTCGTACAACTTCATCAACAGCGCCGGCGACATCGGCACGTGGGTCAATACGGATCTCTCGACGAGGCCGACGAAAGGCCCGTTGAACACGTGGAGCAGCGGCAATTCGGCCGACATGTCGTGGTCCGATCCGACGTACATCGCCGCCGCGGGCGTCGACAACGCCAACGGCCATGCGACCAGGGGCTTCTGGTCCGGCGACAGCGGCAATAGCTGGTCGACGTTCGCGTCGCTGCCCGACGGCGCAGCGGCAAGCCAGAGCAACGTGGGCAACCTGGTCGTCCCGTCCCGCAACAACGTGACCTGGGCACCGCCGGACTCGGTGCCGTCGTACACGACAAACAATGGCGCCAGCTGGACGGCGACCAACCTGCCGGCGTTCAGTGCCACCTGGAACGGCTTCCCGCGTGCCTACCGCCTGGCCGCGGACCGCAAGAACCCGAACAAGGTCTATGCGTACGACTCCGGCGGCGCACCGTGGAGCTGGCAGCGCGGCAAGATCTACGTCTCGAGCGACGGTGGCCACACGTTCGCGCTCAGCCAGGGTTCGGTGAACGCGAACCTGGCCTGGAATGCGTGGGGGGATACGTCGATGGTGGTCAATCCGAACGCGGAGGGTGATCTCTGGCTGGCCGACGGCACGGCCGTGTACCACTCGGTGGACTCGGGGGCGACCTGGACGAAGCTCGGTGTCTTTGCATCGACCAATGGCACGCCGGGCGCCACCGTGATTGCCTTGGGCAGGGCACCGGCCGGTTCGCCGTACTCGGCCGCGGTTTATGTGGAAGGCACATTGAATGGCGTCTGGGGCATTTACCATTCCGACGACGGGGGTGCAACGTGGGCGCGCTTCAACGATGACGCGCACCAATTCGGCGGCTCGGGCGTGATGGCCGGCGACTGGAACACGTA
>NZ_JAAGPH010000308.1:0-2688 GCF_017104705.1 Burkholderia sp. Se-20373
ACGTGCTCGCGTCGCGCTCGACCACGCTGCTCGCGCTGGGGTTCGCCACCTACAACGTGCAGTTCTTCGCGGCGATGACGTTCCTGCCGGTGTTCCTGATGCAGCGCCTCGGCGTCGCGGTCGGCGCGGCAGGGTTGATCAGCGCGGCGATCGTCGCCGCGTGCGTGATCGGCAACCTGACGGCCGGCTGGCTGTTGTCGCGCGGCGCACGGCCCGGGATCGTGATGGCCGCGACGTCGGTCGCGATCGGCGCGGCCGGCGCGGGGCTCTTCAGCGCGGCCACCCCGGCGCCGCTCGCGGTCGCGCTGGGTTTTGCGTTTTCGGCGATCGCGGGGATGTTGCCCGCGACGATCCTCGCGTGTGCGCCGGGCTCCGCGCCGACGCCGTCTCTCGCTCCGCTCAGCATCGGCTGGGTCGTGCAGGGCAACTATCTCGGGCAGGTGATCGGGCCGCTCGCGATCGGCTCGATCGTCGGCGCATTCGGCTGGTCGGGCGGCATCGGGCTGATGCTCGCGGCCGCCGTCACCGGCGCGGCGATCGGCCTGTCGCTGCTGCGCGAACCGATGGGCCGGCGCTGAGCGCGGCGCCGTTCAACCTGCACGGAAATCCGTCAAGCATGCCCAACACCATGGAAAGCCTGATTTGCGAAGCAGACCCGCCGTGCGATGCGCCGGCCTGGGTCGAAGACGATGCGATGCCGCCGCGTGACGGCGTCGCGCATCCACTCGGGACGATCGGCCGGGCGACGGTTCCCGAGCACGCGGCGGCCGTCTCGCCGTTGCGCCCGCAACTGTTCGTCACGGTCCTGGAGGCCGACGACCATGCGTTGCTGATCCGCTGGGTCGAGAGCGGCCGGTGCCATTACGGCGAGCAGCGCTGGCGCTTGCGCGTCGCGTTGCAGCCGGGCCGCTGCGCGATCTCGGGGCAGCCGATCGAGCCGGGCGAGCCGGTGTTCCGGCCGGTGCGAAGGCCCGTGCCGGCCAATGGCGACGAGATGATCTGCCCGGCGGCGGTGCCGGGCGCGGCCGGCCTGGCGCGTGACGCCGCCCCGGAGGGCGACGACGCGCGCGAGCCGGCCGACGTTGCCGGTTGAACGCCGGCCGGCTGCGACACGCGTTCGTTACTTCTTCACGTCGTGCCGGTACTGGATGAACCCGGCGTTGTTCGCAAGCTTGTCGTAGAGCGCGCATGCCGTCGTGTTGGTTTCGTGCGTGAGCCAGTACACACGGCTCGCGCCGGCTTCGCGGGCATGTTCGTACACGGCCTCGATCAGCGCGCCGCCTGCGCCTTGCCCGCGTGCGTCGGGCGCGGTGTACAGGTCCTGCAGGTAGCAGTACGGCCCTTCGGTCCAGCACGAGCGGTGGTAGATCGCATGCACGATCCCGACCAGCGCACCCGAGGCGTCGAATGCGCCGAGCACGAACATCGGCTCGGCGGGATCCATCAGGCGGGCCCACGTCGTTGCGAACACCGCGTCGCTCAGCGCGGTGTCGTAGAACTGCTGATAACCCTGCCACAGCGGGCGCCACGCGGCTTCGTCGGCGGCGACGAGCGGGCGCACCGTGACGCGCGTGGCATCGTTCGCGCGGCTGGCCGCATCGCGCGCGCTTGCCTGCGCGTGGCGGATCGCGGTGAGCGACCGGCGCTGCTCGCCCTGCGCGTCGAAGTTCTCCGGCGCGAGCCACGCGTCGAACGCGGCGCGCACATCCGGCCATTCGCCGTCGACGATCGAGAACCACGCGGTGTCGCGATTGCGGCCGCGGTAGATGATCGCCTGGCGGAACGTGCCTTCGTAGCGGAAGCCGAGCCGTGCGGCGGCCTTGCGCGACGGGAGGTTCAGGTCGTCGCACTTCCATTCGTAACGCCGGTAGCCGAGCGTGTCGAACGCGTACTTCATCAGCAGGAACTGCGCTTCGGTCGAGACGGGCGTGCGCTTGAGCAGCGGCGAGAACGTGACGGAGCCGACCTCGATCACGCCGTTGGCCGGATCGATGCGCATCAGCGCGAGCGTGCCGACCGCGCGGCCGGTGGCGCGGTCGATCACCGTGTAGTGCAGCGGATCCGGGCTCGCCTGCGCGGTACGCGCGTACTCGCGGTAGCTCGCTTCGTCGGCGTACGGGCCGTGTGCGAGATAGGTCCAGTCGCTGCCGTCCGGCGCCTGCGAGTAGGCGGCGTGCAGGTCGGCCGCGTGGCGCTCGGCGTCGAGCGGTTCGAGCCGGCAGTAGCGGCCTTCGAGCACGATGCGCTCCGGGCGCGGGCGCGCGGACCAGTCGGGAACGGGGTGGCCGATGGGTTGCTGGAAAGCGTTGGTGAGCGTGGACAAGGTCGATCTCGCTTCGGTTGGCGGCCGGCGACATGCCGGCATGCAGACGATCGTAGTCGCGACGAGGTACCATGAGAAGCGCCAGGGACCGGCAAATTTATGGTGCCACGAATTTCAGGGGACGAACCGGCGAGCCGTCGTTCACCAGCCGTGCGCCACTAGCCGCGCGCCACGTTCCGACATTTTCATGCTGCGAAGTTCCAATGACGACTGTCCTTCCTTCCGGCGATGCGCCGTTGCTGCCGCTCGACGCGCCGCTGGCGCGCACACCCGGCGCGCCTTCGCTGCAGCGCCAGTTGCTGCGTCGCGTGCGCGACGCGATTCTCGGCGGCGCGATGCCGGCCGGCACGCGGCTGCCCGGCACG
>NZ_JAAGPH010000309.1:0-2590 GCF_017104705.1 Burkholderia sp. Se-20373
TGAGCAACGCGATCGTCGTCACGAGCGGCCCGATCTGCGGCAGATGCAGCCACGGATTCAGAAACTCGTACAACGGCAGCGCCCACAGGACGGCCACGAGACTTTGCTCGCCGCGCAGCCAGCCGTCCTGCGAGCCGATGGCGATCAGGCACGCGATCGGGATGCACAGCCACGAAAGTTCGTAGTGCCAGATATAGGGATTCACGGCGAGCGTGGCGATGACCAGCATCGCACCACGCAGCCGCGCGTCCCGGTGGCGGTGCCAGACGACGCATGCGGCCACGATCGCGATCGCGGCGATGGCGGCTTGCCCGGCATAGGCGAGCGTCAGCGGCAGGCCGGCCAGACGAAACGCCGCGAACGGCGTCGGCGACGCAAACCAGAACGCAACGCCATGCTCGATGATCAGTGAACGCAGCGCACCGGCATTCTGCGTGAAGAGGTGGAGCGATGCGATGCCGCCCGAGGCGATGCCCAGCGCGGCGAAGGCCGTCGCGAAGGCCGCGGCCCACGCGAATGCACGCCACGCGCGCGCGGCAATCAGCACGAACGGGAACAGCAACGCGAGTTGCGGCTTGACCGACAGGAGTCCGATGAAGAAGCCGGCCAGCATCGGCCGCCGGTCGACGAAATGCACGGCGAGCGCCGCGCACGCCGCGGTCAGCATCGCGTTCTGCCCGTAGGTCGCGGTGACGAGCACGCCCGGGCACGCGAGCAGTGCAAGCCAGCCGACGCGTTTCGCGCCGGGCGTCGCCGCCAGCCCCGACACGCGCCAGGCCGCTACCCCGAGCAGCACGATGCCGAGCGCGACGAACAGCGGATAGCCGATTGCATGGGGCAGCAGTGCGAAGGGTGCGACCACCAGCAGATACGTGGGGGGATACAGCCACGGCAGGAACGCATAGCGGGCCGCGGTGGGGAACAGGTCGACGAGCACCCGCGAGAACGCGGGGACGTCGTAGATCTGCCATGGCGAACCGTGGCGCATCAGATGGGATGCGGACCAGAACACCATGAACCCCGAGCCGGGGCGGAACACGCCCGGGTCGGTCGAGAGGAAGCCGATCCGGACCAGGATCGTCATGAACAGCACGCCGACCGTCAGCATGACCGTGCTGTACAGCGCGATGCGTCCGGGCGTCAGCCAGACGCGGACAGGGCGTTCGTCGCCTTGAATCGATGAGCTGGAAATATCCATGCGTGACTACTTGACCGACAGATTGCGCGCGGCCGCCGCGCTCGCGACGGCCGGCTGCCGACGCCGGGCCGCGGCGGCGCGCCGGACCGGAAACGGCAGCAGTTTCGCGGCGTCCGGCTGCGCGGCGTGCCGCGCCGGATGCTGGCCCACCAGCGCGTCGGCGCGGTAGCGCCGCCGCACGAGATAGACCGGTCGCTGCTTGGACTCGTGATAGATGCGGCCGAGGTATTCGCCGATCACGCCGATGCCGATCAGCTGGATGCCGCCGACGAACAGCATCACGGAGATCAGCGACGCATAGCCGTGCACGGGGTTGCCGAACAGCAGCGTGCGCATGACGATGAACGCGCCGTAGACGAACGACAGCGCGGCGAACGCGAGGCCGATGTAGGTCCACACGCGCAGCGGCACGGTGCTGAAGCTGGTGATGCCTTCGAGCGCGAAGTTCCAGCGGCGCCAGCCGGAGAATTTGGAGCGGCCGCCGCTGCGCGGCGCGCGGGTGTATTCGATGAGCTCGATGCGATAGCCGACCCACGCGAACAGGCCTTTCATGAAGCGCCGCCGCTCGGGCAGCGCGCGCAGCGCGTCGACGACCTGGCGGTCCATCAGCCGGAAATCGCCGACATTCTCGGGCATCTCGACTTCGGAGAGGTGGTTGTGCACGCGGTAGTAAAGTGCGGCGGCGACGCGCTGCATCAGCGGGTCGCACCTGCGGTCGGTGCGCTTCGCGGCGACGACCTCGGCGCCGGCGAGCCAGCGTTCGACCATCGCGGGGATCAGCGCGGGCGGGTCCTGCAGGTCGGCGTCGATCAGGATCACGGCGGAGCCGGCGGCTTCGTCGATGCCGGCAGTGAGCGCGGCTTCCTTGCCGAAGCGCCGGGTGAGATCGACGATACGCACGCGCGGGTCGCCGGCCGCGAAGTCGATCAGCCTGCCGAGCGTGTCGTCGCGGCTACCGTCGTTCACGCAAACGATTTCGAAGCGCGTGGTGTCGATGGATTCGAGAATGGGAAGGGTGGTCGAGAAGAACGCCTCGATCGCTTCCGCCTCGTCGTGGAAGGGTACGACGAGCGATACCAGTGGCTTTCGGGTGTGCCTGGACATATGTCCCCCCGTGAAATCCGGTCTGCGCCGCATGGTCTGGTCCGGTTGTCGCCGACCTTGCGGAAACGGGTCCGGATCGGCGCAATTCTTGTGTGTTTTCTGTTTGTAATGTCCTCGTCCGCTTGCCGCGAACGGCGGCGGCAAGCGGTCAGATCATTGTACGCGCGAAGGCCGAAGCGGCAGCGAACGCGAAGCTCGACCGCGAGCGCAGCGCGCGGCTGGCACAGATGCAGGGCCTGTCCGGCGCCGGTGAAGGCGGCGGCGAAGGCCTCGCGAAAAGCGGCACGG
>NZ_JAAGPH010000310.1:0-2659 GCF_017104705.1 Burkholderia sp. Se-20373
TTGTGGTGAGGTGACTGGATTTCCGGTGTTTCCTCTTCCGATCTGGCCGCTTATGCGGGGCTGCTCCTGCATCGCGCGTGGCTGCGCGACGCGCTGGCCGCGCGGCGCATCCGCGCCGAAGTGGCGGCGAAGCTCGGCGCCGACGCACTCGAACTCGCGCTCGAACGCGCGCCGGAATTCGGTGCGCTCGCTGACACGCTGGAGCCGTGGCGCGCCGATCCCGCCGCGTTGCCTGCCGTGATTCGTGCGCGCGGCGGGCGGCTGCTGGCGGATTTCATCGGCGTGGCGGGCGACGCGGTCGCGCGGCGCACGCGCCTGAAATTTCACCGCGCGATCGACGACGAAGCGCCGTACTGGCTGAACCGCGCACAGCGCGACCAGTTCGGCGAACTGATGTTCCTGTTTCTGATTCCCGAGAGGCTTGCGTCATGGGACTGGCTTTTCTGATCACGAGCGACAACCTGCAACTCCTGTCGGAGCGCAAGGTGCTCAAGGAGCGCGAATACGCCGCTTTGCTCGACGCGTCGGCGGTGATCGCCACCGCGCGTGACGAGGCCGCGCGCATCGTCGCCGACGCGCAGCGCGAATTCGACAAACGCCAGGCGGCCGGCTACGACGAAGGGATGCGCCGCGCGCAGCGCGAGCAGGCCGCGCAGGCCTATACGCAGGCGCTCGCCGCCGCGCGCACGATGGAGACGATGAAGGATGCGATGGCCGACATCGTCGTGAAGGCCGTGCGCGCGATCGTCGGCGAGATGAGCACGCGGACGCTGTACGAGGCCGCGCTCGCGCGGATCGCGCCGCTCGTGCGCGACGAGGCGTTCCTGATCGTGCGTATCGCGCCCGGCCGCAAGGACGAAATGCGCGACGCGCTCGACGGCGCATTCGCCGGGCAGTCGAACCGGCAGAAGATCCGCATCGTCGAGGATGCGCAGCTCGAGCGCCACGCGTGCACGGTCGAGACGCCGTCCGGGCGCATCGACGCGAGCCTCGACCTGCAGATCGACGCATTGCGCCAGGCGATCCGCCGCGATGCGCTGAAGGGCGCCGCGCGATGAACGCGCCGCTCGACGATCCGCAGCCGTCCGGTGACGACGACGGTGCGCCGTTCGATCGCGGTCGCCTCGTCGGCGAACTCGATGCGGGCCTCGCGTTCTTCTCGCCGGTGTCGGTGCAGGGCCGCGTCAACCACGCGGTCGGGCAGATCCTGAATGCGACGGGCATCCGCGCGCGGCTCGGCGAAATCTGCGAGCTGCGCACGCCGAACCAGCCGACGCTGCTCGCCGAGGTGGTCGGCTTTTCGCGGCAGACGACGCTGCTCACGCCGCTCGGCGACGTGGCGGGCCTGTCGCCCGAGACGACCGTCGTGCCGTCCGGGCGCGAGCATGTGTTTCCGGTGGGAGAGGGGCTGTTCGGTCGCGTGCTCGACGGGCTCGGCCGGCCGCTCGACGATCGCGGGCCGGTGACGGGCGCCGCATGGGTGTCGACGCAGCAGGACCCGCCGAATCCGCTCGCGCGCAAGATGATCGACACGCCGTTTCCGACCGGCGTGCGCGTGATCGACGGCCTGATGACGCTCGGCATCGGGCAGCGCGTCGGCATCTTCGCGCCGTCCGGCGTCGGCAAGAGCACGCTGCTCGGCATGATCGCGCGCGGTGCGCAGGCCGACGTGAACGTGATCGCCCTGGTGGGCGAACGCGGCCGCGAGGTGCGCGAATTCATCGAGCACAGCCTGTCGCCCGAGGTGCGCGCGCGTTCGATCGTCGTGGTGTCGACGTCCGATCGCCCGGCGATGGAGCGCGTGAAATCCGCGCTGGTCGCCACCGCGATCGCCGAACATTTCCGCGATGCCGGCAAGCGCGTGCTGCTGCTGGTCGATTCGCTGACGCGCTTCGCGCGTGCGCAGCGCGAGGTCGGCCTCGCGAGCGGCGAGCCGCCGACGCGGCGCAGCTTCCCGCCCTCGACGTTCGCGGTGCTGCCGCGCCTGCTCGAGCGCGCGGGGCAGGGCGCGCGCGGATCGATCACCGCGCTCTACACGGTGCTCGTCGAAGGCGACGAGGAATCGGATCCGATCGCCGAGGAAGTCCGCTCGATCCTCGACGGCCATATCGTGCTGTCGCGCAAGATCGCGCTCGCGAACCGCTATCCGGCGATCGACGTGCTCGCGAGCCTGTCGCGCGTGATGCCGCTCGTCGCGAGCCGCGCGCACCAGCAGGCGGCCGCGCGCGTGCGCGAGCTGATCGCGAAGTACCAGGAGATCGAGCTGCTCGTGCAGATCGGCGAATATCGCGAAGGCAGCGACCGGCTCGGCGATCTCGCGCTGCGCGCGCGCGACGCGATCGGTGCGTTCTGCGCGCAGGCGTCGGACGAGGACGTGCGCTTCGACACGCTGCTCGCGAAGTTGACGAAGCTGGCGAACGATCATGTCTGAAGCCGACGACCGCCTCGTGCTCGCGACGCTCGCGCGCCTGAAGCGCGTGCGCGAGATGCGCAGCCAGATCGCACGCATCGCGGCCGCGCGGCAGCAGGGTATTGCCGCGCGGAGCCGCCGTGCGCTCGATGCCGCGCATGCGCAGCTTGCGCGGCAGGTCGCCGCGAAGGCCGCGATCCAGACGCGGCTCGCCGACGACGTGCGCGAGGCGCGCGCGTTGCAGAACGC
>NZ_JAAGPH010000311.1:0-2424 GCF_017104705.1 Burkholderia sp. Se-20373
CGTGCGCGTCGAGCAGGAAGCAGCGCGCGGCCGCGTCGAGCGCGAGGAAGTTCCAGCACACCTCGTCGAGCGGCTCGCCGGCCGCGAGACGCTCGGCCGCACGTTCGAACGCGCGCAGGTACGGCGCGAGCCGCTGCGCATCGCGCCGTTCGCGCGCGTCGGTCTGCTGCCGGAAGCGCTCGGTCAGCTCGCCGATGCAGCCCGTCGCGGCCGCGCTGTCCGGCAGCCCCGGCGCCGGCCGGCCGAAGTAGTAGCCCTGCACGAAATCGGCCTCGCACGACAGCGCGATCTGCGCCTCGTGCTCGGTCTCGATGCCCTCGACGAGCACCAGCTTGCCGGCCTCGTGCAGCAGCGTCACGAGCCCGTGCAGGATCGCGGTGAGCCCGGTGCGGTGCGCCGCGTGCGACAGCATGATCCGGTCGAGCTTCACGATGTCCGGGTTCAGTTGCCAGATCCGTTCGAGGTTCGAGTGGCCCGCGCCGAAATCGTCGAGCGCGATCAGGAAGCCGTGCGTGCGGAATTCGCGCACGGCCTCGGCGAGCCGCTCGACGTCTTCCGCGCGCTGCTCGAGCACTTCGAGCACGACGCGGCGCGGCGGCATGCCGAGCCGCTTCAGGTTCGCGAGCAGCGCGGCCGCCTGGAACGGGTCGGTGAGCACGCCCGGATGCACGTTGAGGAACAGCCACTCGCGCTCGGCGCCGAGCAGCGCGAAGTTCTCGAGATGCAGCGCCTGCGCGAGCCGGTCGAGCTGCAGCAGCTCGCCCTGGCGCGCGGCTTCGCCGAACACGTCGAGCGGCGACACGGCGCGATCGAGCGCATCGTGCGCGCGCAGCAGCGCCTCGTAGCCCACCGCACGCTGGTGCGACAGGCTGAAAATCGGCTGGAACACGGTCGTGAGCGTCATGTCGCGGTGCTGCGTCGCCAGACGTTCGAAGCCGGAACTCACCTCCCGCTCGAACCGGTACGGCGACGCGGCGGCCGGACGCTCCTGTTGCACGATCGTCATGCCTTCCTCCTGGTATTGCCTTCGAACGCGGCGCCCGACGAAGCGAGCGGCGCGTGCAATGTCATTGGTTGGACCCTCGGTTGTCCGGTCGACGCCGGACGGCTGCCGAACCTCAAGCAAGCTCCGTGCAAGGCGCCGACAACCCGTGCGCCGCACGGCTCGCGCCGGGTTGCCGCACCATCCCGGCGCAGGTCACGCGCACCGTTTTCGTGCACGCGCACCGGCCGCTCGAACGCAGCCGTCACGCCGGCACGCTACACTCCGTACGATCGTTTCATTCCCCGTATTCGCCGTATCGATGGAAATCGTCTTCACCGTCCTGATCCTGCTGCTGACCGTCGCGCTATCCGGCGCCGTCACGCGCAACCTGCCGTTCCAACTGCCGTTGCCGCTGATGCAGATCGCGTTCGGCGCGATGCTCGCGTGGCCGAAGCTGAACCTGCACGTCACGTTCGATCCCGAAATCTTCATGCTGCTGTTCATTCCGCCGCTGCTGTTCGCGGACGGCTGGCGGATTCCGAAGCGCGAGCTGTACCTGCAGCGCCGCGCGATCCTGATGCTCGCATTCGGGCTCGTGTTCATGACGGTACTCGCAGTGGGCTACTTCGCGCACTGGCTGATACCCGAGTTGCCGCTGCCGATCGCGTTCGCGCTCGCGGCCGTGCTGTCGCCGACCGACGCGGTCGCGCTGTCGGGCATCGCCGGAAAGGGCCGGATCCCGCCGCAGCTGATGCACATCCTCGAAGGCGAGGCGCTGATGAACGACGCGTCCGGCCTGGTCGCGCTGAAATTCGCGATCGCGGCCGCGCTGACGGGCATGTTCTCGCTGCGCGACGCGTCGGTCACGTTCGTGATCGTCGCGGCCGGCGGGCTCGCGACGGGCGCGATCGTGTCGTGGGCGTTCAGCGCGCTGTCGACCCGCTTCCTGAACGCCGAGCAGGAAGGCGATCCGGCCCCCGGCATCGTGATGACGCTGCTCGTGCCGTTCGCGGCCTACCTGTTCGCCGAGCACCTCGACCTGTCGGGCGTGCTGGCGGCCGTGTCGGCCGGGATGATGATGAACTACACGAGCTTCTCGCGTAAAAGCACCGTCGCATCGCGCGTGCGCGCCGAAAGCACGTGGGCGATGATCGAGTTCGTGTTCAACGGCATGGTGTTCATCATGCTCGGGCTGCAGCTGCCGCACATCATCGGCCGCACGCTCGTCGACGCGCACCACACGAGCGACGCGCTCGTCGGCCGGATGATCTTCAACGTCTGCGCGATGATGCTCGCGCTGTATGCGATCCGCTTCCTGTGGGTCTGGCTGCTGCGCTGGTTCGCGAGCCGTCGCGCCGCCCGCCACGGCCTCGCGGGCACGATGGCCGGCGTGCGCACGATCGCGGTGATGACGGTCGGCGGCGTGCGCGGCGCGGTCA
>NZ_JAAGPH010000312.1:0-2432 GCF_017104705.1 Burkholderia sp. Se-20373
CCACCGGCACGTCGCGGCCGAGCCGCTCGGCCACGCGCGTCGCGACGCGCACGGCCGCGAGCGAATGGCCGCCGAGATCGAAGAAGTGATCGCCACGGCCCACGCGCTCGAGATTCAGCACGTCGCACCAGATCGCCGCGAGCGCGGCTTCGTCGCCGTCGTGCGGCGCTTCGTACGCGCGTTCGACGCGTACCGGCGCCGGCAGCCGTGCACGGTCGACCTTGCTGTTCGCGTTGCGCGGCAGCGCGTCGAGCACGATCAGTTGCGCAGGCACCATGTAGTCGGGCAGCGTGCGGCGCAGGTGCGCGTCGAGCGTCGCCGCTTCGACCGGTTGCGCGGCCGCCTGTGCGTCGGCGGTCAGTTCGACATACGCGACGAGCTGCGCGAGTGCGCCCTGCCCGTGCACGACCGCGCAGGCTTCGCGCACCGCGTCGTGCGCGGCAAGCTGGGCCTCGATCTCGCCGAGTTCGATGCGCAGCCCGCGCAGCTTCACCTGGTGGTCGACGCGGCCGATGAAGTCGAACACCCCATCCGCGCGACGCCGCACGAGGTCGCCGGTGCGGTACAGCCGCGCGCCCGGCGCGCCGTACGGATCGGGCACGAAGCGCTCGGCCGTCAGCGCCGGGCGGTCGAGATAACCGCGCGCGACGCCGATCCCCTCGCCGCCCAGGTACAGTTCGCCGATCACGCCGACCGGCAGCGGATGCAGCCGTTCGTCGAGCACGTGCGCGGTGCGTGCGCCGACCAGCGTGCCGATCGGCAGGTATGCGGCGTCGCCGAGCTTCGCGAGATCGTCGCCGGGCCGGAACATCCACAGCGTCGGCGTGATGACCGTCTCGGTCGGGCCGTAGCCGTTGACCACGCGCACGTTCGGCAGCGCGCGGCGCAGCATCGCGAACGCCTCGCGCGACGTCGCCTCGCCGCCGACCGTCAGCGAACGCAGCGTCGGCGGTGCACCATGCGCGAGCGCCCATTCGGCGAGCTGCGCGGCGCAGCCGGGCGGCACGTACGTCATCGTCACGCCGTCGCGGACCATCATCGCGCAGGTCTGCGCGGGCGGCCACAGCACGTCGGCCGTCACCGACACGGCGGCGCCCGACATGTATTGCGAAAACCAGCCTTCGTGCGCGCCGTCGAAGTTGACCGACTGGAACAGCAGGAACACGTCGTTCTCGCCGGCGCCGTAGCGTTCGGCGATCGCCGCGCAATGCAGCGCGAACGACGCGTGGTCGACGATCACGCCCTTCGGCTTGCCGGTCGAGCCCGACGTGTAGATCGCATAGGCCGCGTGGCCCGGCAGCACGTCCGGCAGCACGACGTGCGCGGCTTCGTCGAGGGCGTCGACTTCGTCGGCGCGCCACACGCACAGCTCCGGCAGCGCGGGCAGCGACGCGGCGCTCGCGCGGTCGGTCAGCACGTGCGTGATGTTCGCATCGCCGACGATCTGCGCGAGCCGTTCGCGCGGATGCGCGGGATCGAGCGGCACGAACGCGGCGCCCGATTTCAGCACCGCGATCAGCGCGACGAGCAGGTCGACCGAGCGCTGCAGCGCGACGCCGACGCGCATTTCCGGGCGGACGCCGGCCGCGACCAGATGGCGCGCCAGCCGCGCCGCGCGTGCATCGACTTCGCCGCGCGTCAGCGCGCGATCGATATCGGCGACGCCGCGTGCGTCGGGCCGCGCCTGGGCATGCGCGGCAATGCGGGCATGCACCGGCACGAACGGTTCGGATTCGGTCGCGCCCGCCGGGGCGTTCCATGCGAAAAGCTGCTCGCGTTCAGCGGCGGGCAGCCAGTCGAGATCGCCGATCGGCATGTCCGGGCGTGCGAGCGCGTCGTCGAGCAGCGTGACGAAGCGTGCGGCCAGCCGGGCGATCGCGTCCGCCTCGAACAGGTCGAGTGCGTAGATGAACGCGGCGTCGAACGTGCCGTCCGGCGTCGCTTCGACCGACAACGTCAGGTCGAATTTCGCGGATGGCGTGCCCGACGGCAGCAACGCGGCCGCTGCCGCGCCGAGCGCCGGCAGCGCGCGGCGCTCGCCGTAGGCGGCCATCACCTGGAACAGCGGATGGTGGCTCGCACTGCGCGGCACGCCGAGCGCATCGACGACCTGCTCGAACGGCACGTCCTGGTGCATCTGCGCGTCGACGAGCGCGCGCTGCGTGCGCGCGACCAGCGACGAGAAATCGCCGTGCGCGGGCACGTCGACGTCGATCGCCAGCGTGTTGACGAAGAAGCCGATCAGGCCGGCGACCTCCGCGCGTTCGCGGTTCGCGGCCGGCACGCCGACGCAGATCCGCGCGTCGCCGGTCGCGCGCGCCAGCAGCGCATCGAGCGCGCCGAGCAGCACCGCGCACGGCGTGGCGCCCAGATCGCAAGCGCGTCGAGTAAGGAACGAGTGTTTGCTTAGGTGGTGATCTTGGTGGTCGGCG
>NZ_JAAGPH010000313.1:0-2414 GCF_017104705.1 Burkholderia sp. Se-20373
TGTGGGCGACGCGCGAGCCGCCGAAGCGGCCGAGCAGCGCACCGGACAGCGCGGTGCCGATGCCGGCCGCGAAGAACGTGACGACGAGCGTGCGTGCGACCAGCGAGCCGTCCGGGTCGACGTCGGACAGCATCCCGGTGAGGAACGGCACGATCACGAAGAACGCGCTGTTCAGCACGAACTGGCTCAGGAAGTACGCGCTGCCGCCGCGCGCGCTGAAGAACCATTCGATCGACGCGATCATCGCGAGCTGCGCGGCCCAGATCAGCGCGAGGCGGTGCTTGTGGCTGGCCGGATGCGACGGAATCGCCGCGCCGACGAAGCCGAGCAGCGACGACACCGACAGCAGCACGCCGATCGTCGTCGGCGACAGCCCGGCACGCTCGCCGACGAAGCCGGCGATCGCCCATTGCGATGCCTGCACGCCGTACACGAGCGCGGTCACGACCCAGATCGCGATCACCGGCCGCCACGGCAGCGTGCCGGCCCGCACGTGGCTCTGCGCGGGGGCGCTCGCGAACGCATCGATGCCGCGGATCGCGGGCGCCAGCACGGCGACGACGGCCGCCAGCAGCGCGAACACCCCGCGCCCGAGCCAGTTGGCCGGCAACGCGGAGATCAGCACGAGGATGCCGCCGTTGATGATGCCCGCGAGCAGGTTGATTTGCCCCCAGAGGCGGTCGGTCGACGCGCGCTGCGACACGCCGGACGCGACGACGACGAACAGCATCCCTTCGAACAGCCCCGTCATCCCGCGCGTGAGCGCCGCGGACACGATGCCGGGCGCGACCGCGCCGAGCGCCTGCCCGGCGATCGTGCCGACCAGGCCGGCCAGCGTGAACGGCCGTGCGGCGCGCGCGATCCGGTGCGACAGCAGCGCGCAACTGATCGCGATGCCGAGGATCTCGGCGCTGACGAGCGCGGTCGCGGTGCCTTCGTCGAGCCGGAAGCGCGTCATCACGGCCGCGACGAGGAACGGCGACAGGATCAGGCCGTTGGTGGCCGCGGCGAACGCGAACGCGAGACGAACGACGGCGCCGGTCGACGGATCGGGGCGCGACTGCGCGGCGGCATGCAGGGTGGCGGTGCTCACGAGGCCTCCTGGTTGGATCGCGGCCGATCTTGTGCGATGCCGGCCGTTTCGTGCATCGGGTGTGTCCCTCGGCGGGCCGGCATGGCGCGGGCGGCTGAGGCTGTGTTTGTACCTGCACTTGCGCGTTGCGGCAGGCCGAACAGCGTGCGCAGGTACGGTGTCAGGAAGCGGCCGTGCGGGTCCATCCGTTCGCGCAATGCGAGGAAATCGTCCCAGTGCGGATAGCACGCCGCCAGCTCGGCGGCCTTCATCGCATGCACCTTGCCCCAGTGCGGCCGCCCGCCATGATTGCGGCAGATCGCCTGCACGCCCGAGAAGTACGCGTCGAACGGCATCCCGCGATACTGGTGCACCGAGATGCGTACGCTGTCGCGGCCGTAATCGGGGCTCAGCCAGATGTCGTCGCCGCGCACCCAGCGGTATTCGAGCGGGAACATCAGCGGGAAGCCGCGGCGCGCGATGAACGCGCGGATCTCGCGCAGCGCATCGGCGCCGCGTTCGGCCGGCACCGACCATTCCATTTCGTTGAAGCGCACGCGGCGCACCGTCGACAGCATCGCGTAGCTCGCATCCACATGGCGGCCGGCCGACACTGTCGATGCGCACAGCCGGCTCAGCGCCGGGCACAGCGACGGCACGCGCCGGCCGAGCCCGCACAGCGCGCCGAACACGGTGTTCTCGAGGAACGATTCGGATGCACGGCTCGCCCAGTGCACCGCGTCGGCCGGCTCGTCGGTCATGTCCCATGCCTTGGTCAGCACGGTGTCCGTATGCGGGAACCAGTAGAACTCGAACGAGCGGTGCTTCGCGATCAGCGCGTCCGCTTGCGCGAGGCAGTCGTCGAGATTCATCCCGCCGCGCTCGAGGCGCAGCTTGAACGCGGGCACGAGGCGCAGGCCGATCTCCGTCAGCACGCCGAGCGCGCCGAGCCCGATCCGGCCGCCGGCGAACAGGTCGGGATGCGTGTCGGCGCTCGTGCGGATCTCGCTGCCGTCCGCGCACATGAAGGTCAGGCTGTCGATCTGCGTCGACAGGTTGCCGAGCGTGATGCCGGTGCCGTGCGTGCCGGTGCTGGTCGCGCCGGCGATCGACTGCACGTTGATGTCGCCGAGGTTCTCCATCGCGAGGCCGTGCGCGGCGAGCGCCGGGCCCAGCGCCCACAGCCGCGTGCCGGCATGCACGCGCGCGACGCGCCGGTCGCGGTCGACGTCGATCACGCCCTGCATCGCGTCGAGCGACAGGATCACGTCGTCGGTCTGCACGAGCGGCGAGAACGAATGACCGGCGCCGGCCGCGCGCACGGTGGCGCCGGCGGCAGCCG
>NZ_JAAGPH010000314.1:0-2328 GCF_017104705.1 Burkholderia sp. Se-20373
CGCTGCGGTTGCTGCCGGACGCCGCCGCGTGGGGATCGGGCGACGCGGTGAAGGTCATGGTCGAACTGGGCTGGCCGATCGCCGCGCGGGGCGGCGACTGGGACGCGAGCGCGCTGAATCACGCGGTGTTCCGCGGCGATGCGGACTTGCTGGCGTTCCTGCTCGCGCACGGCGCGAACTGGCGCGACCTGCACGGGTTCGGGAGCGACGCGCTGGGCACGTTGTCGTGGGCGTCCGTCAACGAACCGGAGCAGGTCGGCGCGGCCGACTGGGAGGCGTGCGCACGGGTGCTGCTCGCGCACGGCGTGCCGCACGCCGCGCGGGACCCGTCGAATCCGGACGGCGTGCTGATCGACGGTCGCGCGATGCGCTTCTCCGAGGCCGTCACCGACGTTTTGCTCGGCATCGACGGCGGGCCGGCCGCATCGGCTTGAACGACCGTGGGCCGGCGACCGGCAGGTGGCGGCGCCGGCCCGCTCGCGGTCGGCTGCGGGCGTACGGTCGGCGTGCCCCGTTTTCCCCGTCGCGCGACGACATTTCGGCGAACGCTGAAACGTCGCGTGCACGACCGGCGTAAGCTCGGTCGTCAACTTCCTTCCGGAGTCCGCGATGACCCGTTCCGACCTGCAAGCCCGCCAAGCCGAAGCCTTCCGCGCCCTGCATGCGCGCTCAGGCGCGTTCATCATCCCGAACCCGTGGGACGCGGGCACCGCGCGCCTGCTCGCGATGGCCGGCTTCGAGGCGCTCGCGACCACGAGTGCCGGCTACGCGTTTTCGAAAGGGCAGCCCGACAATGCGATCGACCGCGACGCGATGCTCGATCACATCGCCGAGATCGTCTCCGCGGGCGGCTTGCCCGTCAGCGCGGATCTGGAGAACGGCTTCGGCGACGCGCCCGACACGGTGGCCGAAACGATCCGGCTCGCGGCCGAGGCCGGCGCGGTGGGCGGCTCGATCGAGGACGCGACGGGCCGGGCCGACGCGCCGATCTACACGCGCGAAGCGGCGATCGAGCGTATCGCGGCGGCCGTCGACGCGGCACGCGCGCTGCCGTTTCCGTTCACGCTGACCGCGCGTTGCGAAAACTACCTGCATGGCCGCCCCGACCTCGCCGACACGATCGCGCGGCTCGTCGCCTATCGCGACGCGGGCGCCGACGTGCTGTACGCGCCGGGCATCACCGATGCGGACGACATCGCGGCGGTGACGCGGGCGGTCGGTGCGCCCGTGAACGTCGTGATGGGGCTGCAGGGCGGCTTGCTGAGCCTCGACGCGCTGGCGGCGCTCGGCGTGAAGCGCGTGAGCGTCGGCGGCGCGCTGGCGCGGGCCGCGCTCGGCGCCTTTCTGCGCGCGGCGAAGGAGATGGTGCAGGACGGCACGTTTACGTTTACGCAAGCTGCCGTGCCCGGGCGCGATATCAACCGCTGGTTTGCGTCACCCGATAATTCGCCGGTTTTGTTCGGGAAATGAGCGCAGATAAATCGTGGGATCGTTTCCAGTCGAAACGTTGATTGACAATAATCAAGCGATTCCCTGTCCGAATTAAACGTCGGTGACGACGCAAAATACATCGTCTATTCTCCGCATTCCCGCCCGTTCGGCCGGCGCCGGCGCACAAACCGCGCCAGACCGGGCGATCGGGTGATCGCCGGGCGCGTCGATGCCGCGCATTGTTGCATTTCCTCGGTCAGTATGTTTTCGACCGCGGGAGTTGCCGGCTGATTATTTGATTGATAATCTGCGGCACGTTCGAAAGGACAGTGGATGGTCCGCCGGGAATATCGATATATATAAATGCTGAGAGAGCGATGACGAACCGAGAAAATCAACGCGTCAGGTTTCGCGTCGGCGATGTCGTGACGCTGAAGACGGGCGGGCCGCGCATGACCGTCACCTATGCCGGGCCGGTGGTATTCGACGACGGCGACTGGCTGATCTGCCAGTGGTTCGACGAAAACGGCGAATTCCGGCAGGAAATGTTCCCTCACGACACGATGGTGGCCGAACCGCGCGCGATTTCGGCCGGGCGCGTCCGCATGCGGATGCAGTCGCATCGCTACCGGTCGGCTGCCTGACGATCCGCTGTCGTCGCGAGGCCGCCACGCCCGATACCCGCGCCGCGACATTTCACGTCAACCCGAAACATGCGGCAGCGCACGGCGCCGATACTGTCTGCATGAACCCGACCGATCCCATCGCAGCGGTCACGCACCGCGATCCCTATCCCTACTATGCGGCGCTCGTCGACGGGCCGCCGCTCGCGTTCGACGCCACGCTCGGCCTGTGGGTCGCGAGCCGCGCGGCCGCCGTGACGGCCGTGCTCGGCCA